>CAZMRM010000005.1:9736-23947 GCA_964568515.1 uncultured Chitinophaga sp.
GGAGCAACAAAAACTCATTCTTGCCAACACCTTACAGGAATGGTGTGGCAACCTGGATCAGGTAGATGATATTTTAGTTATCGGATTAAGGATCAAATAATCATGTCTGCAATTACATTCGCAGTTATTTGACGGCAGGAGTTTTATTTTAAGTATAAAGACATGACCACCTGTTCAAGAAAACTACCATCAACAAGTTTTTCATCTTCAACCTGTTTATCAAGTGCTGCATCTTTTGTTTTTTTTGTGGTTTCAAGTTTTGTGAGGATGTGTTTCACGTTGGTTTTATTATTCAATTCATTATTGTCTTTTATGAAGGGAAGAATTTCGTTTGTAAAAAAATAACGAGAATTTTCGTTACAGGCAATGATTTCAACAGAATTTTTTAAAATGGTATTCTTTGGATCTTTGGCTGCTTCAATAACGGATTTCATTTTCATGGCATCCAGGTCTGCTGCTTCAATTAAAGCCAAAATAAAATCGATTTCTTCTTCATTGGCTTCCTTGTCTATAGTAGCAATAGAAGCGATACAGGAAATAAGTGCGAGTCTTTCCTGTTCGCTGTACTGTAGTAATTGATTGGTTAGTTTCATCGGGGGATGTTTTTAATTGTTTTTTCAATAAATCTTAATAAAAGTTAAGTGGTAGTAAGATAAAAAATTTTTTTCTGAAAATCAATTACAAAGTGCACTTCATTTTTTAGGGGAGAAAAACGCAGCATTTTTTAAAAGGATAATAAGGGATACCAGTGTCCAGATTCCTTCCAGAATGATGAAAGGCAAATAGTGAATGGCAATGGAGGCTGCACAAGCAATACCGGCACCAATAAAATTTAACAGCATATAAATCATGCTGTTTTGATGAAGAACATGGATAAGGTTGAGAAAAAATGCAATGAGCAGAATAAATACTCCCAGAAAGCCCAGCCAATCATTAAAATCCATCTTGGTTTGGTTTAAATAGTTGATTCAAATAAAATCCCTGCACCAGTGATTAAACTGGTACAGGGATTTTTGCAGCGTGTATATAAAAATTAACGATCTAAATCTTCGAAAGAGACATCAGAAAAATTACTTCCTGATTTTACACCTTCCAGAACAGGTTCTTCCTGTTCATTCACCGTTTCAAAAACCGGGGAAATGGATTTAATATGATTGATGGCTTCACTTAAACCATCTGTAAATTTTTCAAAGTCCTCTTTGTACAAAAACAACTTGTGTTTTTCATAAAAAAACTTACCATCATCACCAAAGCGCTTCTTGCTTTCTGTGATTGTAAGATAATAATCATTTCCTTTCGTGCTTTTCACGTCAAAGAAATAGGTTCTTTTTCCTGCTCTAACTGATTTTGAAAATATCTCTTCTCTATCAGTTACATTTTTATCAAATATCTCTTCCATCGTCTTAATAATATTGTTTATCGTTTTTTTTTCACCACTTGGCAAATGTTTACATAAAAAAGTTAAAAAACAAGATTTGTTAATAACTTTTTGTTAATTAAGTTAAAAAAAAGCAGGAAGACTTTATTTTTTATTAATTAATTGTCTGATTGTTAGTTAATTATGCCTTTTTCTTTTTCCAGTAATTGCATGTTGAAAAGTTGGAAATAAATTTTTTGTTGTTGAAGTAAGGCCAGGTGATTTCCTTCTTCCATAATTTTCCCGTCATCCATCACCAGGATATGATCCGCATTTTTTACAGATGAAACCCGGTGACTTATAATAATGGAAGTGCGGTTTTTCATTTTCTTTTTCAAAGTATTCAAAATCTCTTCTTCTGTTTCTGTATCAACAGCGGAAAGGCAATCATCCAAAATAAGGATCGCTGGTTTTTTGATAAATGCCCGGGCGATGGAAATCCGTTGTTTTTGTCCGCCTGACAAGGTAATCCCTCTTTCTCCCACAATGGTATCAAATTGTTCGGGAAACTGCATAATGTTTTCATAGATAGCCGCATCTTTTGCTGCCTCTTCAATAGCGGGTTTTAAATGATCCTCTTTATCAATGCCAAAGGAAATATTGTGTGCGATACTGTCGGAGAATAAGAATACCTCCTGCGGTACATATCCTAGTTGTTGACGAAGCGTATACAAATGATGCTTTTGAATTTCTTTTCCATCAATAAGCACTTTCCCTTCATCCGTATCATATAAGCGTGCAATAAGATTGGCGATGGTTGATTTTCCGGAGCCCGTTTTTCCTATAATCGCTAAGGATGAACCGCTTTTGATTTTAAAGGATATATTATTTAATGCCTTGACACCAGAATCCTTATAAGTAAAACTGACATTTTCAAAAGCGATTTCACCTTTTACAGGAACGATTTCTTCTGATTCATTGTTGATGGATGAAGAAGTATGTAAAAACTCATTGATACGGGTTTGAGAAGCCGCAGCACGCTGTATCAGCGAGGTGACCCATCCCAGTGAAGCAATGGGCCAGGTGAGGCGATTGATATAAATGACAAACTCGGCAATGTTACCATAAGTAATTTTACCGGCAATGGCTTGTTTACTGCCGATATAGATAGTAAAGATGGTGCTAAGACCTATCAGTAAGATCATAAAAGGTTGAAACAAGGCCTCTGTTTTAACCAGGCCCATGTTTTTTGTACGGTATGCCATACTTTCTTTTTCAAAAGTCTGTTCCGAATGTAATTCACGTCCATAGGCTTTTAATACCCTTATTCCAGAAAAGGCTTCCTGTGCATGAGTGGTGATGGCTGAAAGCTGTTCCTGAACGTCTGTACTTTTTTTATTAATGGACTGACTAACATAATAAATGGAAATAACCAGCAGTGGTAAAGGGAGAAGCACATAAATGGTAAGTGTTACATCAATGTGTACCATGTAAAAAATGGTGAGCAAAAATGTAAAAAGTGTATTGAGTATATACATGATTGCAGGTCCTATGTACATTCTCACTCTGCTTACATCTTCACTGATACGATTCATCAAATCGCCTGTATTGTGTCTTTTGTAAAAGGAGATATCAAGTTGCTGATAATGTGAATAGATTTCATTTTTAAGATCATATTCAATTAACCGTGACATCACAATGATGGTTTGACGCATTAAAAAAAGGAAGAAACCACTGATGACAGCAAGTCCTATAATAAGCCCTCCAAAATACAGAAGCTGTCTGTGCGCATCCTGTGTGTTGTTCATATTGCTTATCTTTTCGGCAAAGTCGATTGCATTTCCAACATAAACTACAGAATATACAGAAAAAATATTGGATACTGCAACAAATAAGATTCCGAGTAACAGGTACCAGCGGTATTTAAAAAAATATTTGTTAATGTGCTTTAGTGATTTCAAAGCTATTCTTTTATTAGATTTTGCCCACTCGGAAAATAAACATAATTTTGCGGGCAAATTAAGCCCGGACATTTTTAAGTGTCACAAAAGTACTTAAAAATAAATGAACCCGGAGCTATTCTGTTAATCAACTTATCATGACCGAAGTTAAAAAATTACAGGACACAGATTTAATCCAAAATCCGGTTATTGCACAAATGGCTCTGAATAATCATGAGCAAATCGTATTTTGTAACGATAACGAAACCGGTTTAAAAGCAATTATTGCCATACATAACACCGTGCTCGGACCAAGTATGGGCGGAACACGGATGTGGGCTTATAATAATGAACTGGAAGCATTAACCGATGTGTTACGTCTTTCAAGAGGGATGACCTATAAATCTGCAGTAGCAGGATTGAACCTGGGAGGTGGAAAAGCCGTTATTATCGGAGATGCAAAAACTCAAAAAAATGAAGCCCTGATGCGTCGTTTCGGAAAATTTGTAAATAGTCTTTCCGGAAAATACATTACTGCTGAAGATGTGGGTATCAATACAAAAGACATGGAGTACATTAAAATGGAAACGGATTTTGTAAGTGGATTACCTGAAAACATGGGTGGTAGCGGAGATCCCTCACCTGTAACAGCTTATGGTGTTTATTTGTCGATGAAGGCATCTGCCAGGGAAAAATGGGGAAGCGATAGTCTTAATGGTAAAAAAATAGTGGTGCAGGGAATCGGACATGTGGGCGAAAACCTTGTTAAATACATTAGTAAAGAAGGAGCTAATGTATTTATATATGATATTAACCAGGAAAGATTAAAAGTTGTTGCCAATGAAACCAAGGCTACCGTTATTACACATGCGGATGCTTTATACGATCATGAAATGGATATTTATGCACCCTGTGCATTAGGTGCTACTGTTAATTCAGATACTTTGGGACGATTGAAATGTGCCATCATCTGCGGGGCTGCAAATAATCAGCTTGCCGATGAAGCCATTCACGGAAAAATGGTGATGGATAAAGGAATCTTGTATGCTCCTGATTTTGTTGTGAATGCCGGTGGAATTATCAATGTGTATTATGAACTGGAAGGTTATAACCGTGAACGTTCAATGGCACATGCCGAAAAAATTTATGATGCAACTACCCATATTTTCAGAATGTCCAGAGAACAGCAAATTCCAACTTATATGGCTGCCAACAGAATTGCTGAAAAAAGAATAGCCGATATTGCCAAAGTTAAAGTGAGTTTTTAGTGAATAGTTAAATAGTGATATATATAGTAATCAGGCAATGTTAAACAGAAGATATTTAAGAATTAAAGTAATGCAGGCTTTGTATGGTTTTTTTCAATCGGATACAAAGGATTTGGCAAGAGGAGAACGGGAACTGTTTAACGGGATCAATAAAATTTATGATTTGTACATCTATCAACTTTCGTTGTTGGTAGAATTACAACACATTGCCAGTGTTTCAATTGAGGAAGCAAAGAGCAAAAGACTTCCCACACAAAATGACCTGGATCCTAATTTGAAATTTCTTGAAAATAAATTTTTAATTCAACTCTCTGAAAACATCCATTTAAAAAGAGAAATGAATAATAGACGGATAAGCTGGAGCAATGAATTTGAATTGATTCGTAAAATTTATAATAATATCAAAGCAAGTGAAGAATACAAACAGTATATGAATTCGGCCGATGATTCCTACGCAGCTCATCGTGATTTTGCAATTCATGTATTTAAAGAACACATTGCTGATTTTGAACTGATCAACCATTTGTATGAAGAAAAAAATCTGCACTGGGGAGATGATATTTATCTTGTAAATCCAATGATTGTTAAAACCATTGAATTATTCAAAGAAGACAGTGCCCCGGATTTTGCCTTGATGCCTTTGTACAAAGACAGGGAAGAGGATGAACAGTTTGTAAAAGAATTGTTTCGCCAGACTGCTTTGAGAAACGATGAAACAGAGAAACTGATCGGTGATAAAACCAAAAATTGGGAAGTGGAGCGCATTGCCATGATGGATGTATTACTCATGAAAATGGCAATCACGGAAATTTTGCATTTTTCAGGTATACCGGTTAAAGTAAGTCTGAATGAATTTATTGAAATCTCAAAAATGTACAGCACACCAAAAAGTAAAATATTTATAAATGGTATTTTAGATAAACTGGTAGCTGATTTTAAAAGGGATAATAAATTAAATAAAATGGGAAGAGGATTGATGGAATGAAGGTGCATTCCCTTATCTTTAATTGCTTTTATAAAATTTTATAATTACAACATGAAAACAAATTTATTCTCAGCGATTATTTTCTGTACTGCTTTATTTCTGGGTAGTTGCAAGCAGGAAGAAAAGCAGGATGGCATTTCAACAGATATTATCAATGTTCCGGCAACGGCCTCCCATACTACTGCGCAAGGTGCGGAAGCCAGTCCTGTAATTCTTTTTAACGAAGAAAAACATGACTTTGGAAAGATCATGCAGGGAGAAAAAGTATCGTATTCTTTTGTGTTTAAAAATACCGGTGGATCTGACCTGGTTATTTCGTCTGCACAAGGTAGTTGCGGATGTACCGTACCTTCGTATCCGAATGAACCCGTTAAACCTGGCGCAGAAGGGAAAATAGATGTGGTATTCAACAGTGAAGGAAAATCAGGAATGGTTCAGAAAACCGTAACCCTTGTTACCAATTGCAATCCAAGTACTAAAATGCTGACCATTTCAGCAACCATTATTGTTCCGGAAGAAAAATAAATAAAAACGAAAAAATCAATTAATAATTAAACTAAATCAATATTTAAAATGACGAGTTCAATACTATTAGCCGGAGGGCTGGAAAACATTTCTCAATTTCTGCCAATAATTCTAATCATTGTTGTATTTTATTTTTTTATGATACGTCCGCAGGTAAAAAAAGCAAAAGAACAAAAAAAATTCAAAGAAAATATTAAAGTAGGCGATAAGATCGTTACCATTGGAGGAATTCATGGTAAAATTGTAGAGATCACTGATACTACATTCATGATTACGGTAGAAGGTGGCGTGAAATTAAAAATTGAAAAAAATGCTGTTTCTATGGACAATACTTCATTATTAGGAGCAGAGCAAAAATAATTTCTGAAGAATCAATAAAAGCGCCTGGTAATTCACATTATCTGGGCGCTTTTTATTTTGCTGCTGGTTCCACTAAATATAATTCCTATTTTTGTTGATACATGAATAATAAATCAGATAAAAAGCAATTGCATTTTCGCCTTAATGGAAGAGCGGTTACTTTTTTTGTATGTTTATGCATCTCTATATTTTTTTGGTTACTGATGGCCCTTTCAAAAGAATACAGCATGACCATTACTTTTCCGGTCAACTATGTCAATTTGCCCTCAGATAAAGTGGTTTCCAATAATTTACCACAAACCGCAGAGATAGAAATAAGATCCAGAGGTTTTAACTTGTTAGCCTATCGTTTTAAAAAAACTCATGCTACAATAGACATTGATGTGAAAGATGTGAGATCGATGAATAAGAAAAATGTGTATTATTTACTTTTGAATTCAAGGGTTGATAAAATAAAATCACAATTTAACAACGAAATTTATGTTGTGAAAATTAATCCGGACACCATTTTTATTAACTTTAACAGAAAGATCAGCCGGCAGGTTCCTGTAAGGAGCATGCTTACCCTGTTGTTTAATAAACAATATCATCTTTCCGATTCGGTATCAATAGATCCAAAATTTGTCACTGTTTCTGCAGAAGCAGAAGTGATCGATAAATTGGATACGATACAAACGCAACAACTCACTCTTAAAAATTTAAGCAATTCAACTACTGTAAAGTTAATGCTGCAAAAACCCCAGGGATTAAATCACATTGAATTATCACCGGCTTTTGTAAAAGCAACTGTTAATGTTACCAAATATACCGAAGCCAGCATGGAATTGCCTGTTGAAGTTGAAAATTTGCCTGTCGGATATACCTTGCGAACCTTTCCTGATAAAGTATCAGTTAAATTCAACGTGGCTTTTAAAAATTATGAAAAGATAAATGCATTAAATTTCCGTGCAGTGGTGGATTATAAAAAAATAGATAAGGAAAGTAATAAACTGAAAGTGCAATTGGTGAAATTGCCGGAAGGTATACGTAATGTTAAATTGGTTAACGATAAAGTGGAATACATTTTAAGTAAATAAATCAATCAGGCTAGTATGTTAAAAATCGGTATTACAGGAGGAATAGGGAGCGGTAAGACAACCATTTGCAAATTTTTCGAATTGCTTGGCGTTCCCGTATATTATGCAGATGATGTATCCAAAGAGTTATTGCATTCTGATCCGGAAATTAAAGAAAAAATGCTGTCTGTTTTTGGAAATGAGATTCTGGATGATCATCAACAGATCAGTAGAAAAAAAATAGCGGAACGGGTATTCAATAATGAGAAGGAATTGAAACAATTGAATGCGATCATTCACCCTGCTGTTGCATTGCATTTTGAAGAATGGCTCCTTCAGTATGCAACTTATCCCTATATAATTAAAGAAGCAGCTATTTTATTTGAAAGCGGGGCCTATCGTCAGTTAGATAAAATCATCTCTATTGTGGCGCCCGTTGAGCAAAGAATAAGACGTGTGGTGAAAAGGGATGGAACAAGTGATGAAGAGGTGAAAAAAAGAATGCTGGCACAACTTTCCGATGAAGAACGCATTGCCAGGTCACAATTCATAATTGAGAATAACGGAATGCAACTGGTTATTCCTCAGGTATTGAAATTACACAACAAATTTGTTAATGAAATCGGATAATACCAAATGCAGCTTGTTTTAAACGGATTTTTGGATTAATAAATAATCCCTGGTATAAAACCGTTGTTTCCCGCTAACTGCAATAATTCTGCACTTATATATATACTATTTCCTGTATTTGCATGCCCTTTTTTATTTCATATCCCTGCAATATTGTTCCAGAAGTTCAGGTGCCTTTTCGTTATTCAGACCATCTGCTTTTTCAAGATCTTTACAGGCACCTTTTTTATCACCACTTACATATTTGACGAGGGCGCGGTTTATAAAAGCGGAGGAGTAATTAAATTTTAACTTGATTGCCATGTCTAAATCCTCCAATGCGTTTTTATATTTTTTTTGAGCACCTTTTGCTGTTCCTCTGTTCATATAGGCAAGAGGATTTTTAGGATCAATTTTTATAGCATTGTCAAGGTCAGTTACAGCACCTTCCAGATCCTTTGTATAAATACGTGTTGCTCCGCGGCTGATGAGTGCCTCCAGATTTTCGGGTTCCATATCCAGGAACCTGCTTAAATCTTTTTCGGCCCCCTTATAATCACCTCCATTGTATTTTGTTTTACCTCTCCATAAGTAACCTTCATTATCATCAGGAGCTAATTCTATATATTTATTAAAATCAATTAAAGCAAGAACATAATCTTTATTTTGTTCATAGTGAACAATGCCACGTTTCAGATAAGGGAATTTTAAATTAGGATTTACTTCAATTGCCTTTGCGTAGTCTTCCATAGCCGCATTTGTATTTTTGCCTTTTTCTTTTAAGAGTCCACGTCGGTAATATGCTTCTGCATCATCATAATTTTTGTCTATAGCCTTATCAAAGTCAGAGATGGCAGCATCAAATTTTCCAAGCCCTTCCTGTGCAATTCCTCTTTCTCTAAATGCTTCGCTATGAGAAGGGTCTGCTTCCAAGGCTTTGTCAAAGCTCATTACAGCGTTTTTATAATCTTTGGTAATAGTTTGTGTTTTACCCAGTCCATACCACGCAGCAAATGAACTGGGATTGGATTTGGTTGCATTTTTAAAATCTTTGATGGCTTCATTATATAGTCTGTTAGCAGCTTTAACATCTTTGTTTTTCATTTTTACTGCTGCAGAGTCGCACTTATAGCCGGCTATTCTAACTGCATTGATGCTTGCATCTGTGGTATCTACTATTTGTGCTGATAAATTGAATTGAATCGTTATCACAAACAGTATAAACAGGATCTTTTCCTTTTTCATCATCTCTTTTCCCTTTATTTTATAGAACTATAACGTATATCCATGCACAAATTGTTACTGAATAGGTAATTTTATCTACAGCGTAAAGTAGTATATTAAAATTATGAAAAAAATAAAAATCGTGCAAAAGTATTGATTTTACTATGTGTTTAGAAAGCATCATTTGTTTTTTTAGAGTTGGATTAATATTCGTATTTCATTCATCAAATAATTAACTAAAAAAACTACAAAATGAAAAGAAGAATTTTATTAGCTGTAGTGGTAGCGTTAGGCGCGACAACTACAATGGTATCCTGTAAGAAAGATTATACTTGTAAATGTACAAAAACTTATACTCCAACAAACGGAACTCAGGTAATAACTGAAGATGGTGTGTATGTATATAAGGACAAAATGACTAAAGCACAAGAAAGATGTGATGCTAACGAAAGTCAAGGTTCTGACATCGGTGGATCATATGTAAGAAATTGTGATCTGGACTAATAAGTTTAATCGATAATAAATGGAGGTGATCAATACCTCAGTAAAAAAGAGCTCCGCTTTAAGCGGAGTTCTTTTTTAGTTAATTTTGAAAAGTATCAGGAAAGCTCCGGTCGTCGCGGTATGGAGCAACGCCCGCCTGTGGGTTGGCAAATTATTCTTAGTGAGTATGGATGTTTATACCAACTATGATTACATATGGATCACTTCTCCATAAGCAGCAGCAGCAGCTTCCATAATAGCTTCACTCATCGTCGGATGCGGATGAACTGTTTTGATCAACTCATGACCGGTTGTTTCCAGTTTACGAATAGCAACAATTTCTGCAATCATTTCGGTAACATTTGCTCCGATCATGTGTGCACCTAATAATTCGCCGTATTTTGCATCAAAGATCAGTTTTACAAAACCATCTTTTGCACCAGCAGCGCTTGCTTTACCAGAAGCGGAAAAAGGGAACTTGCCTATTTTAACTTCTATTCCCGCTTCTTTTGCTTTGGCTTCTGTCATTCCAACAGATGCAATTTCAGGCTGACAATAAGTACATCCCGGGATGTTGTTATAGTCCAAAGGTTCCGGATGGTGACCTGCAATTTTTTCTACACAGATAATGCCCTCTGCAGATGCTACGTGAGCTAATGCCTGCCCTCCCACACAATCACCAATAGCATAATAGCCCGGTATGTTTGTCTGATAATAAGGGTTGGTTAAAATTTTTCCTTTATCAGTAGCAATTCCTGTTTCTTCCAGTCCTATATTTTCCAGGTTGGCCTGTATACCTACCGCTGATAATACAATCTCACATTCGACTTGTTGTTCGCCTTTTTTTGTTTTTATTTTTACTTTACAATTGTCTCCTTTCGTATCCACTTGTTCAACGCTTGCTTCTGTCATTACTTCGATACCGATTTTTTTAAATGATCGCTCCAATTGTTTAGAAACCTCTGCGTCTTCAACAGGAACAATACTTGGCAGGTATTCAACGAGTGTGACTTTTGTACCCATTGTTGCATAGAAATAAGCGAATTCGCTTCCGATAGCTCCGGAGCCAACGACTACCATTGATTTAGGTATTTTGGGTAATACCAATGCTTCCCGGTAGCCGATAATTTTTTTACCATCCTGTGGCAGGTTTGGTAATTGACGGGAGCGTGCACCGGTAGCAATCACTATGTGTTTGGCATCATAGGTCGTTACTTTGCCATCCGCAGCCGTTACATCTACTTTTTTTCCGGTTTTTACTTTTCCGGTTCCGGTAATTACATCTATTTTATTTTTTTTCATTAAAAACTGAACACCCTTGCTCATTCCATCTGCTACATCACGGCTGCGTTTTACAACTGCTCCAAAATCTGCATCACCGCCTTTCACACTAATACCATAATCAGAAGCATGTTTCAGGTATTCAAAAACCTGAGCGCTTTTTAAAAGGGCCTTTGTTGGAATACAGCCCCAGTTCAAGCAAATGCCTCCCAGGTTTTCCTTTTCAACAATTGCTGTTTTTAGCCCCAATTGAGAAGCTCTGATAGCGGCTACATACCCCCCCGGGCCACTTCCTATAACTATTAAATCGTAATTCATATTTTTAAAATTTAATGAAAATTAAAATTTTGCGAAAAATGCATTGCGAAAATAGCAAAATAATTCGGTACTAAGAGAATGAAGGGTACAGGAATTTAATAAGAGTTCATTTTGTCACAATCCTTTGAAAATTCATGAAATAAAGTGACTTTTGTTGATATATAAAATTTCAGATTCAATGAAATATATCTTATCTTATCAGCATCCACATCAACACTACCTGGATATTGAATTTGTAGCGGACCAAATTCAATCTGAATTTATAGAGATACAACTTCCATCCTGGAGACCGGGACGTTACGAATTAGGCAATTTTGCTAAAAATGTACGGCGTTGGAAAGCATTGGATGAAAAAGGAAATGAACTCAGATTTGAGAAAATAAAAAAAGATCGCTGGATTGTATATACCGCCAATGTTTCGGTAGTACACATCCATTATAATTATTTTTCCGGTGAATTAAATGCAGGATCTACATTTCTGGATGCAACACAATTATACGTCAATCCGGTAAACTGTTGTGTTTTCATTCCTTCCCGGATCCAGGAGTCTTGCGAAATGGTAGTGAAATTACCTGCCGATTACAAAGTTGCTTGCGGACTTCCACAACAAACGAACGGAACAGGCACCTCTCTTTTTGCAAAAGATTTTCATGAACTGGCAGACGCTCCTTTTATTGCAAGCAATAGCTTACAGCACAATCAGTTTAATTGTGAAGGAATTGAATTTAATTTCTGGTTCCAGGGTGAATGCCGGCTGGATTGGCAAAAATTAGAGACTGATTTTTCAAAATTCATCGTGTTTCAGTTGAACATGATGGAAAAAGCACCTTTTGAACAGTATCATTTTTTATTTCAGATTTTACCCTACCGCATGTATCACGGTGTTGAACATATCAATTCAACAGTAATTGCATTGGGACCAGGATGCAATTTAATGAAAGATCATCTATATGACGACCTGTTAGGAGTAAGCTGCCATGAGCTGTTTCATGCATGGAACATTAAAACCATACGTCCCGCAGAAATGTATCCTTATGATTACACCAAAGAAAATTATTCACGGTTGGGATATGTATGCGAAGGTGTTACTACTTATTATGGTGATCAGCTTTTATGCAGAAGTCATGTATTTACGGAGGCTCAGTATTTCCAGACATTTCATGAACGTTTGCAAAAACACATCGACAATTTTGGCAGATACGAACTGTCTGTTGCGGATTCATCGTTTGATACCTGGCTGGATGGATACGTACCCGGAGCGCCCAACCGTAAAACTTCTATTTATGATGAAGGTTGCTTACTGGCATTTATTACAGATATATTCATCCGTAAATACTCAGGCAATAAGTATTCACTGGACAATGTAATGAAGCATCTTTACAACGAATTTGCATTACAGGAGCGGGGATATACTGCTGCCGATTATAAAGGTCTTGTTGAATATTACGCCAATTATTCTTTTGATGAGATCAGTAATAATTATATAAACCGGGCAACCGATTACAGGCCCGCATTGCAGGAAGCATTCAATTACATGGGCTGTGAGCTGATAGAAGTTCCGACATCAAAATTCCATGAGCATGCACTGGGGATCAAAGTTTCAGAGATGAACGGGGCGTGTAAAATTTCTGCAGTGTATCCGGGTTCTGTAGCAGACACGGCAGGCATTTCCATTCATGATGAAATTGTAGGCATCAATCATATTCCTATTAAGACAGAAGCCGGCAGCACCTTTACAGAATGGAGTAATTATTTTGCAGATCAACCTTTATTATTGACCTTGTCTTCCAACTTCAGAATAAGACAATTAAAAGTGGTGCCGTCTCCTTCACGTTTCTATAAAAGTGTAAAAATTCGAAAAATAGAAGGTGCCTCTGCACAGCAAAAGGAAAATTATCAAAAATGGTGTGGTTACTTATTTTAAATTAAGTGATTATCAGGATGTTTGTATCAAAAATGGCAATCTTGCAGAAACGACCTCTTTACAGGCTCGGTCCTGCAAAAAATAAAATTGTTAATAACTGGTAACTACTAAATTTTGCATCATTTTGTTTTTTTTGTTGCTTCGTAAAACTCAAACCTAAAACTAAACACTATGGAACAATCCGAATCATTACCAAATCTGAATGCAGAAATTATTGTAATACCAAAAACATTAAAAACATTGGGCATTTTGAGTTTAATAATGGGAGGACTGATGATTGTTATGGGATTATGGAATATTAAAACAACCTATGCCCCTTCAGAAAGTGATACCGAAAAAACTCAGATAATGCTGGAACAGGTAGAGAAAAACAGCCCGGAAAAATATGAAGACGCTGTTAAATTACTTGATAATGCAGGACCTCAGGCCGTAGCAGGAGTGCTTACGCAAATTATTTCTGTGATTGGAGTAATTTTAATGTTGAAATTAAAGAAAAATGGATTTTATATCTATTTGTTTGGAGAGTTATTACCTTACATAATTACAATCGCATTATTAGGACTGAATGGATTTGTAGGAGCTGCCGCTTTTTTTGGCGAAACAGCAGCATTGGTTGGTTGGATTGTATTCGGGTTAATGATCGTACTGGACATTGTGTTCATTGTTTTGTATTCAAAGCAAGTGAAATACATGTCCTGAAAGTAATAAGTAATATTTAATAGGTAGAGGGGAAAAATATTACTTATTACATATTAAATATTACAGTTTGATTGCAGTAATACTGATCTCTACATTTACATCCAAAGGAAGTCTTGAAACCTGTACCGTTTCTCTTGCAGGATAGTTTCCTGTAAAATAGGAGCCATACACTTCATTAACGGA
>CAZMRM010000005.1:23957-26678 GCA_964568515.1 uncultured Chitinophaga sp.
CCTTCAGAAAGATGGTTGTTTTACAGATATGAGTAAAATCCATTCCTGCATCTGTTAAAATCGCTTTTACATTTTCCATCACTTGTTTACTTTCTGTTTTTATGTCTCCCGTCATCAGTTCTCCTGATACAGGATGCTTAGCAATCTGCCCACTGACAAAAAGCATGTTATTTACTAAAACAGCATGGCTGTATGGCCCGATCGGAGCCGGAGCATTTTTGCTTGTTATGATCTTTTTCATTGAAATAAGGTATTAAATTTTTTGCAACGAAGATAAGAAAGTTCCGGCCCTTTATCATAAAAAAACAGAAAACACATTTTGTTTTCAGGGTTAACATTTCACAAAGATGGGGCTGTCTATGGTATTGCTGTTTTTTATTTTAAGTGATTATCCGATGAAAATATGTCATTTTGGGAGGAATTATTTCTACGGACCGGTTCATATGTTTGATGAAAAGATAAGACTGCAGCGTGTTTAAACGGTTTGGCATAAATGTTTACCATATCTCAATAAAATGAAATAGAAACTTAAATTTTTCAATCATGTTACGTTGGGCATTAACTTTTCTGATCATTGCCGTAATTGCTGCATTGTTCGGATTTACAGGGATTGCTGCAGGAGCAGCATCCATAGCAAAAATATTATTTTTTATCTTCCTGGTGCTTTTTGTAATTGCACTGGTAGCCGGTTCTTCGCTTTTAAAGAAGTAAACAAGCTGAGAATTAATAAAACAGGATAGAATCAGTAACCCGTGATGGTGGTATTGTTAGGACTTTGTTTTTTAAGTCGAAGATCTTTTAACATGGATGATTTAACATTGATCTCCAGCATAAAACTTTGGCGGAAACCAAAAGGCACCCAGTTAAAGTGCAGTTCCCAGCAATGTAAATCTCTGGCAACATTTATCGAAGTCACTGTTAATTTATTGGTGTTAAAATCGAAACCGGAGTAAAGGCTTATCTTCCAATTTCTGGTAATCGAAACATCACCGGAAAAAGTAATTGTTTGTGTAAATGGTTTTGCAACCTGATCAGGAAGTTTAATCAATATGGGAGTATAATATAAGTTGTAAGAAAGGTTCACTGTCCAGGGAACATCAAAATCAATATATGCATTCGGATGATCATAAATATACTGCAATTCTTCTCTGATGGAAGAATGATTAGGTGTTGCTTCAGTATTATCTGTATGCTGCGTACTATTTGGATTTTGATTTCCGGTTTTTTCTTTGCTGCGGAAGTTGGTAGAAATGGCTGCTCCGGCATTTACCAAATGAGCAAATCCACCTTTTTTAAATTGCATGGTATCCATCCGGACAATCGAGATATTACCATTTTTATTGTATTGCTTTCGTTGATAAAGGTCAAACAAAGCAGAAGTGTTGATATCGAATTTATTAAATAAGCGGGTTCTTGCTCCTAAACTCAGGTAGGACCATTTGAATTGTTTTGCGGCAGCATTGTAGGCAATATTAGCGCTTAAATTATCCAGCAACGAAAGTTTTTTATATACTTCACCTGAATCGGAATCATTTTTTATTTTGGCTTCGATGATATTGTTTAAGCCAAAGTTAACAGAACCGATTTTCCCGGTTCCTGGACCGCCGTAAATTCCTCCTTCAAAAATAGAATATTCTCTTTCATTCTGCAAACTATCATGATAAGAGCGGTAATATCCAAATCCGCGCTGACTGTAATCGGGTCGGAAATTAAAGCTGACATTTGGCATTAGCACATGATGTATCTGTTTAAGATGTTTTGTTTTAAAAAAATAATCACCAAAAACATTGGTAGTAAAAGCCGCATTTGCAGAAACTTCATTGGACATACGGGCCGTCCTGACCGTATCATTAAATACCTGATATATATTATTAGTATCCTTTCTGTACGTTTTATTAATTGTTTGAAAGTAAAGGTTAGTGGTCGTATTAATGGATGGCGTGACAGTTATGTATTTAAGAATGGTAAAAGTGGTGGAGATGGGTATGACCAATTGCGCGCCGTTCATAAGTTTTTTACTTAATGTAGCTTCTTTAAAAATCAATGAATCCGGTGCGGAAATATAATTTTTAGCATTAAGGTTGGCTGAAACACTTACCTGATCATACCATCGTTTACCGATTCGATTATTGTTTTTGAATGGAAAAAGGCGTGTCATGTTCGCGTTGATATTGGGAAGTTCAATGTCTACCATTCTTGAAAGTACGTTCTGATTGTGTCGTCCGCTTACGACAAGTGAAAAAGGTGTTCCTGTAAAACTTTTATAATAAGTCAGATTGGAAGCATACGTGGTATTGATATAGTCTGTATTAATACCACCGTTATACCGTCCGTAAGTTGATGTTCCAAAATTTACTGCTGCTGAAAACCGGCTGTCAGGGTGTGATTTGGGATCCTGGTTATGTCCCCAGGTAAGTTTAAAATCATTTTGAGTAGGTTGTTTATCCAGTTCGGGATTGGCATTGAGCGTATACAGATGGGCATAACTAAAGGTAACATTGCCACTGAATTTGTAGCGTTTGTTATAACTGCTGATTGTTCGCAATGAAAAGCCACCTGTTGAGTAGATATCTCCAAGTAATGCCGCATCAAAAAGCTCACTGCCCCCGTAATAGAATCCTCCGTTCGATAAAAAGAAACCCAACCGGTCGGTTTCACCGTATGCGGGCAGTATGATCCCCGATCTTCTTCCTCTTTTATTCGGAAAATAACCAAATGGCA
>CAZMRM010000006.1:0-2418 GCA_964568515.1 uncultured Chitinophaga sp.
TTTAAAGCCATTGAAGCCGGAGTGGATGTTGTAGATGTTGCCCTTGCTTCCATGTCGGGCTTTACTTCTCAGCCCAATTTCAATTCCATCGCGGAAGGATTAAAAGGAACTCCACGATATGAACCCCTGAACATCGATTCATTGAATGAGTATTCCAACTATTGGGAAACAGTGAGGGAATATTATTATCCTTTCGAATCCGGACTAATGGCGGGAACTGCAGAAGTATACAAACATGAAATTCCGGGAGGGCAATATTCCAATTTAAAACCACAGGCCTATTCTTTAGGATTGGGCGATAAAATGGATGAAATCAAAAAGGCATACGAAGAGGTCAATGATCTGTTTGGTGACATTGTAAAGGTAACGCCTTCTTCCAAAGTAGTGGGAGATATGGCCCTTTTTATGGTTTCCAACAATTTGAAAAAAGAGGATGTGCTCGCAACAGGAGAAAAACTATCCTTCCCTGAATCTGTTAAAAGTTTTTTTAAAGGAGATTTGGGACAGCCTCTGGGAGGATTTCCTGTTCAACTACAAAAGTTGATTTTAAAGGACGATGTGCCGTATACGGATCTTCCCAATGCACATTTAAAACCCATCGACCTGGAAGCAGAATTCAAGGCATTCAGACAAAAATTTGATACCAACCTGACCTTCCTTGATTTCTTGTCTTATAAATTTTATCCGAAAGTTTTTGAAGAATATTTTAAATTTTATGAAATATATGGTAATGTGAGCCAGGTCCCTACCCCGGCCTTTTTCTATGGTATGAAAAACAGGCAGGAGATACTGATTGAGATTGCCAGAGGAAAAACAATTGCCATTCGGTTGCTGAATATCGGAGATGCCGATGAGAACGGAATCCGCACGGTTTATTTCCGTTTAAACGGACAAACCAGGGCCGTTGATATCAAAGATAAAAAACTGAATGTGGCTGTTGTCTCCAATCGAAAAGCCAATGGCGACAATGAAATAGGCACCCCTTTACAAGGAATGATTTCAAAGATTTTTGTGAAAGAAGGTGACAGGGTTGCTAAAAACACAGCACTCTTTACCATAGAAGCAATGAAAATGGAAACAACCATTACGGCACAAAAAGAAGTGAAAATAAAAAAAATCTACCTGAAAGAAGGTACGCTTGTAGAAGCAGAAGATCTGATTGTAGATTTTACAGATAAATAAATGACAGAGCGTTTCATTCGGTACCTGTTTCAATCCGGAAGAATATAATCCTGTTTTAGGTTCCTGAATTAGTAATAAAAACTTAAAAAATAAACTGTTGGGCTCCTAAATATTTCGCTTATATAACTCACTGTTTACGGCATTTTTTGATTAAAAAATGATTTTTGGGCTTCCTTTTTTTTGACTAATAAAAAATTGCCAGAGTCTAAATTTTAGCGGAAATTTACCTCAGTATACTTAAATAATGTAAACAATGGTTTTAGAGAGCTAAATTGTAATGTAAAGAGTATACAAGGCGCCGGATTTATCCGGTGCTTTTTTTTATGAAAAAGCAAAGATACGATTTTTATCCGGAATAAAAATCCCTGGAAACACTTCACCGCCTCCTCTCCTCTTCTCGCCTATTATCCAATAAAAAATATCTTTTCAATTCTTTTTACACGTAATTTTGTCATCGAAAATCATGTCGGTAACAAAAGAAAAAATAGTTGAAGTAAAGCACCTTGTCAAACATTACGGAAAATTTAAAGCCGTTGAAGATGTTAGTTTTGACGTGTACAAAGGTGATGTATTCGGCTTTTTAGGTCCCAATGGAGCCGGTAAGAGTACCACCATCCGCACCATGCTGTCGTTAATACGTCCAACGAGCGGTGAAATTCATTTATTTGGAAAAGATCTTTCTACAAACCGGAATTACATTTTACAAAAAATTGGCTGCATTGTCGAAAAACCTGACTTTTATAAATACCTCTCCGCACAAAAAAACATTGAATTATTTGCCCGTATTTCTGGAATACCGGTTAACAAACAAAAGATTCAGGAAATCATCGAATTTGTTGGTTTAAAAGGCAGGGAAAAAGATAAGGTCGGAGGGTTCTCACATGGAATGAAGCAACGTCTTGGCATTGCACAGACATTGATCCATGACCCCGAACTCATTATACTGGATGAACCTACCACCGGACTTGATCCGCAAGGGATCATTGATATCCGTAACCTTATTCTGCAATTAAAAAATGAACGAAATAAAACCGTTATCCTTTCTTCACACATCCTTTCCGAAATTGAATTGATCGCTACACGTCTGGTGATCATCAATAAAGGAAAAAGTATGGTACAAGGTACGGTAAATGAATTGTTGAATGCACAGGAACTGATTGTAGCCTTTACTGTTGATAAAATTGAAATGGCCACACAGCTGTTATCCACCGGCAATATGCAGCAACTGATCCATAA
>CAZMRM010000006.1:2428-11474 GCA_964568515.1 uncultured Chitinophaga sp.
AGAGGATCAGAACATCTTACTGCATATTTCCCAGGAACAAATCCCGCTTGTCAATAAATTATTTTGTGATAACGGAATACAAGTGTTCTCCATAGAATCGAAGCGTAAACTGGAAGATTATTTCTTAAAACTTATCTCTGCCTGATGTTCTGGAAAAGCACCTACAATGAATTTTTAAAGATTGCTGCCAAGCCCCGCAGTTATATCGGTGTTGGAGCCATTACTGTAATCATCGGCATTATACTGGTTGCCTTACACATGGATGGTCACAACTTTGTCTCCTTTGCTACCCGGCCCTTTGAGCAGTCGCTCGCTTTTGAAGGAAATATTTTGAATGGCAACCTGGTGGCTTTCATCATTCTTCAAATGCTCATCATCCATGTTCCTTTACTGATTGCGCTGGTAACAGGAGATCTGGTATCCGGCGAAAGTGCTATGGGTACCATTCGTCTCTTACTCACCAAACCGATTTCAAGAACCAGTCTTTTATTTTCAAAATACCTGGCAGGCTGCATCTACACATTCATCTTTCTTTTATGGATGGGATTCATCGCACTGGTGATCGGTAAACTTCTTTTCGGGACGGGTGATCTTGTGGTGCTCAACAGTGATGGTTTAATCATATTGCAGGATGCGGATCTGGGATGGCGGTTCTTAACAGGCTTTATGGTAGCTTATCTTTCTTTGGTGATGATAGCAACCTTATCGCTGACCTTTTCCTGTTTCTCGGAAAATTCTATCGGACCCATCGTATCCACTATGGCCGTTATCATTTTGTTCAGCATTATGGGTGCACTGAATGTGCCCATCCTTCAAAAGATCCAGCCTTATTTATTCACCACACACATGCTGGCATGGAGAAGCTTTTTTGAAGATCCTCTGCCGGTCGGCAAAATTGTTTCGTCCATTAGCATTCTGGTGGTACACATTGCGGTACTATTAGGAATAGCCGTTTATAAATTTAACAGGAAAGATATTTTATCATGAAAGCGCTACGGTACATCATTATTCTATTTTTATTTATGGTTAGTCCATCCCTTCATGCACAAACCGCCGTATCCGCCAATCAATTACTAAACAGCATTTACACGAAGTTACAGAAGGCACATGATTATTCCGTACAGGCACACATAAAGGTCGACATGCCTTTTATCCGCATGTTACCCATTGATGCGAAGATCTATTTCAAACAAAAAAATAAATTCAAGGTAGAATCAAAAAGCATCGCCATTGTCCCCCGTCAGGGTTTTGATCAGGCATCCAAAATGCTTGCAGATACCAACGCCTTTACCGCTTTGATACAGGGAACCGAACCTGTCGGAAACATTCCGGCCGTGATTATTAACGTAATTCCTGTTGCCGATACCAGCGATCTGATTCTGGGAAAATTTTGGGTGGATGAAAAACAAAAACTGATCTTAAGATCCAAACTCACCACCCGTTCCAATGGAACCATTGTTACTGAATATACCTATGGCAGTCAGCTGCAATATGCGTTGCCCGATAAAATGGTTTTTCAGGTGGATGTAAAAAAATTCAAAATGCCTGCTGCCACTACAGGAGATATGAATGCAAAAAAAGCAGATGATAAACCAAAAGATGATAAAAAAGGACAGATCATCATTACACTGACCAATTACCAGGTAAATAAGGGAATTCCCGACGAATTCTTTAAAAAGAAATAACTGTACCTTTAAACATAACGCATCCGGTTCAACTATTCCCTTTTTGCACGGTTGCTTGTATTTTACTAATGCAGGTCCATGAAGCGGCTATTGATCGTAAATGGTTAGGATACGGCGTCCCTTGGAAGTGTTTGTCTGATCGCAGGAACACCATTATTAATAAGAGATCTGCAAATCAACAGAAAAAGCCGTTTGGAAATGGTACTCACCGGAAATGGTGTAGGCTTTACTTATAAAATCTGATTATTTTCCCCTATACTTCCATTACAATATTGGTCGTTGCCACATATACTTTCGCATCCTTTTCGGGAACAATCAATTGCAAACCGGTTAAACTTCCAAAAGCCGGTATTATCAATTGATTTTTATGAAGATAAAAGCATGGTAATTTTATGCTTTGTTTTCCTTTGCCATACAATACAATGCCGGGATGAAGGTGGCCCGCAATGCAAATTTTTTTTTCAGGAATTTTTTTTAGAGGATGATGGGAAAAAATCACATCTTCTTCTTCCCAGGTACCTTCCACTATTTTGGAACAAACATTTTTATAATGTTCCTTCTCCAATATATCATGGTTACCAAGCACCAGTACAAATTCAATTTTAGAAAAGGATTTTACAAAATTACAAAACAGGTTCCACTCCTGATTATAGGTACTGTGAAACAGATCTCCCAATAAAATGACACGTTTTGGTGATAAGGAATTGATCAGAAAGGTTAAGCGTTCATAATCCTTTTCAGTACTTTTTTGTGGGAGATAGAGCCCGTTTTTCCGGAAATGCTGAGCCTTTCCCAGGTGCAGATCAGCAATGATTAGCGTGGCATCAGCGGCACAAAACAAGGCTTTTTCGTTTAGTAACTGATACTTTTTTTTTCCAAGTTCTAACTGCATCTATGCTTTTTCAAATTGTTCTTTTATCCGTTTAACACGTGTTTCAATATCTTCGTTACTGAATTTTTCTCTCCATCTTTCTGTAAAGATCGGAAAAGAAAAAGGTGAAAAGCGTTCCAGTTTTTTAACAACTATTTCCTGCTTTTCAATGCGTTCAAATGCATTGCGTAAGCGAACAATTTCCAGTTGAAAATCATACAGCTCATCATATGCTTCTTTCAGCAAAAGATTATCTTTTTCATAATCTTCAAATACACTGAAAAATAATTTAGAAGATGCCTGCAAATGTTTTGTCTTTATTTGTTTTCCGGGAAAGCCTGTAAATATCAAACCGGCAATGCTTGCTATATCGCGAAAACGGCGCTTCGCCATTTCGGTGGTATTTACACTTTTGGCAACATCTTCATTCAGGTGATCAGCGGTAAAGAGGTCGCTGTCCACCGCCTCTTCAACGGGGATATCCTGATCACTTAACAACTCAAAGCCATAATCATTCATGGCAATGGAAAAGGTAATGGGTTTAAACAATGCGATCCTGTTGGCCATAATAGCAGCCATTCCTTCGTGCACATAGCGGCCTTCAAAAGGATATACAAACACATGACATCCTTCTTTTGTGGTCATCTTTTCTATCAGCAGCTGATGTTCATTGGGTAATACGGAACGTCTTTTCTGCTCTTCCAGCAAAGGCGCCAAAAAAATCATTTCTTTATCTTTTGTATTTCCGGACCGGTATTCATTTAACTGGTGACGAATGGTGGCTGCCAGTTGTGTGGATAACGGCATTTTTCCTCCCTGCCAGCTGGGGATGATTCCTTTTTTAGTGTTACTGGAACGTACCTGTACCGTCATGTCCTTCATTCTTACAAACTCCAGATTCCGCCCTGCGAACCAAAATACATCGCCTGGTCTCAAACGGGAAATGAACCATTCTTCAATGGTGCCCAGGTATTTTCCGGTTACAAATTTAATTTGCAGCATGCTGCTACTAACAATGGTTCCCATACCCAGGCGATGTTGCATGGCAATGCGCCGGTTAATGACCTTATAAATACCATTCTCAATTATCACTTTATGAAATTCATCGTAGGCATACAATGATTTACCACCTGTTGTAATAAAAGAGAGACACCAGTCAAATTCTCCGGCAGTAACGGAACTAAAGCTGTGGGTTTGTTTTATTTCATGAAAGATCTGTTCGGGTAAAAAACCATCTGATACTGCAAGTGTAACCAGATACTGTATCAATACATCAAAGGAGCGTACATACGGAATGCGGTCTTCTACCTTGTTATTTTTAACAGCATAACGCATGGCACTTCCTTCAATGATCTCCAGCGAATGTGTAGGAACAAAATAAATTTTACTGGTAGCTCCGGGTTGATGCCCACTGCGACCGGCACGTTGCATAAAGCGGGCGACACCTTTCGGAGAGCCGATCTGAATGACGGTATCCACCGGTCTGAAATCAACACCCAGATCCAGGCTGCTGGTACAGACGACGGCTTTCAATTTTCCTGCGTGCAATGCTGCTTCCACCCATTTTCTGGTATCCTCACCCAGTGAGCCGTGATGCAACGCCAGTAATCCGGCCAGATCCGGCTCCAGGTCCAGCAAATGGCGGTACCAGGTTTCTGCCTGAAAACGGGTATTCGTAAAGATCAGTGTTGAATTATGTTGATGAATAATGTCAAGCACCTTGTGTCCCAGCTTTAATCCCAAATGCCCGGCCCATGGAAATTTTTCAAGAACATCCGGTAATACGGTTTCAATGATTGTTTTCTTTTCAATGTCAGCCTTCACCAACACTGCCTTTCCGGAAGATGAGCCCAGTAAGATATCTTTTGCTTCCTGTAAATTTCCGATGGTTGCAGAGATGCCCCATACTTTTAGTCCGGGATTGATGGTGCGCAAGTGAGACAAAGCCAGTTCGACCTGAACGCCACGTTTGCTCCCCAGCAATTCATGCCATTCGTCCACGATCACAAACTGAAGATTTTTAAACATCTCCGCATATCCTTTTTGTGAAAGCATCAGGTGCATACTTTCAGGAGTGGTAATCAATGCATGCGGCATTTGCTTTTTGAAGGCCGCTTTTTCTTTGGCACTTGTATCTCCGGTACGAACACCAATGGTATACGGAAGTTGCAGGTCCTGACTCACCTGCACCGTTGCATTTTCAATTTCCTTTGAAAGCGCACGCAAAGGGGTGATCCAGAGGCAATGCAACCCTTTAACAGCTTGCTTGTTTTTTTTGCTTCTTTCTAAAAAGTCATGTAGTATACCGAACCAGACCGCATAGGTTTTTCCATAACCTGTCGGTGCGTTCAGCATTCCTGAAAAACCTTCTGCAATGTATTTCCAGGTTTGCTTTTGAAAAGCGTGGGGCTTCCATTTTTTATATTTAAACCAGTCCTTGCCTGCTTGCATGTTATTTTATTTTCAAACTGTCAATCAATTGAAGCAGGTCCTGCTTGGTGTTGGCTTCTTTTACACCTTTATCTTTTCTCCATCTTGCGATTCTCGGGAAACGCAGCGCAATACCGGATTTATGCCTTGGTGAGGGTTGTATCCCTTCAAAAGCAATTTCAAACACCTGCTCAGCGATCACACTTCTTACCGGTCCGAATTTATCAATTGTATTTTTCTTGATCCATGCATCCATCTGCAACAATTCTTTATCCGTTAATCCTGAATAGGCTTTTGTAAAAGGAACGAGCTCATCACCGTCCCAAATGGCAAATGTATAATCCGTATATAAATTTGCTCTTCTTCCTGATCCCCTTTGTGCGTAAATGAGTACACCGTCTACCGTAAGTGCATCCACTTTCCATTTCCACCAGTTACCTCTTCGTCTTCCACTTTCATAAATACTTTCTTTGCGTTTCAGCATCAGACCCTCACATAAAAAATCCCGTGATTTCATTCGTTCGGTTTTTACCTCTTCCCAGCTATTGCAGGTTAATACAGGAGACAACAGTAATGGAGGGGATCCTGATTTTTCACCGGCAAGTGTCAGCAGCTCTTCTAATTTTTTTCTTCTCTCTGCCAAGGGTTGAGACCGGAGATCGGCACCTTCCAGCTCAAGAAGGTCGTAGCACATCATTACGAGCGGTGCATCCAGCAATGCTTTTTTCGTGATGTTTTTTCTGCTGATGCGTGTTTGCATGAGGTGAAACGGTAATGGTTTTTTATCTTTTACCGGCAGTATTTCTCCATCCAGCACGGTGCCTGTTGGCAATAGCTCAACAAGACAGGCAAATTCCGGAAATTTTTCTGTTATCAGATCTTCCCCCCTGCTCCATACAAACAATTGATTATCCCTGACAATGATCTGTCCGCGAATGCCATCATACTTACGTTCTATCTGCCAGCCGGATAACTCTCCCAGTTCTTCCGGCGCCTGTTCCAATTGATACGCTAAATAAAAAGGATAAGGTTTTGAATGATCATCATTGGCATTGTCTGAGAACAACAGTTCCTGAAGCGTTGTCATTTCCGGGTTCCAGTTACCTGTTAAACGATGTGAAACAATATTTTCTTCCAGGTGATATTGTTTTGCCAATGCTTTCACAACCAATTGTTGTGACACACCAATGCGAAAACTTCCTGTAATGAGTTTATTAAAAATAAACCGTTCGGGTGTTGAAAGCTGTTTCCATGTTGACTGTATGAACTCCTTTTTTTCTTCATCACTTTTATTTTCCAGCTCTTTGAGCATCTGTACGGTCTCACTCAGTAAAACATGCCTGTGCGTTTCAGCCGGCGGTAAAATGAGTGTAATGGTTTCGGAAAGATCTCCTACAATGGAATAGGATTCAAAGAACAACCATTCGGGAATGCCGGAGAGCTCCAGGCACCAGTATTTTAACTCACCGGATCTGATGGTACGTCTTGGGCGCCTTCCACTTAAAAATGCAACACACCAGATCGCGTCTTTTTCATTGGCTGTTGAAAAATAGCGGATCAATGCATCTATTTTTGCATTGGTTTTTGTTGTTTCATCAATCGCGGTGTATAGTTCGGAAAATGCTTTCATACCACATCATTTGTATTATCCGTTTCAATGGAATGAGCGTTCACAGGATCGATGCGCATTGTGGCAGCTTCCTGCTGTTCCATTTCTTCGGGTTTCACTTCTTCAATATTTTCTCCTTCATACAAGGTATCCACTTCTACTGCATTCAATTTATATTCTTCTCGCAGCCATTTTGCATAAATTGATTTATATCCATGTGTTACATAAATATTTTCGGCCCTGGTTTCTGTAACCGCTTTGTTTAACTGGTTCCAATCACAATGATCGGATAAAATGAATCCTCTGTCGGCACCTCTTCTTCTTCTTGCACCACGCAATTGCATCCATCCACTGCATATCCCCAAACTATAGGGTTCAAATCGCTTTAGCCAGGGAGTGCCGATGGCAGATGGCGGGGCAACGATCATATCTCCGTTCAATTCCTTTTTTGTGATGCCTGCAGCACGGATGGTTTTTGGTAAGCCCAAATCAAATACCGACAACACATCGTTCAGGTTGGCCACTGCACCATGAGTAAATATGTTCCCAATAGCCGGATCCAATTGTTTGATAAGGCGTTGTGCCTTACCCAAAGCATAACCGATGATGATAGAATTTTTACCGTTTTCTTTATTCGTGCTCCACCATTTATTGATGTCGGCAGCGATATCCCGAGAAGGCGGAAAATTATAAATGGGTAAACCAAAAGTTGATTCTGTAACAAAATGATGGCAACGTAAGGGTTCATAAGGAACGGAGATGTAATCTTCCTGTAATTTATAATCTCCGGATACAACCCATACTTCTCCTTTATGTTCCAATCTCACTTGCGAAGAACCAATGATATGCCCGGCAGGATGTAAACTTATTTTCACTCCATTGATCGCTATTTCTTCTCCGTAATCCAGACCTTGCGCATTAACTTCACTTCCCAATCTGTATTTTAATACCGGTATGGAACCGTGATGTGCTAAATAATGCTTGTTTCCCCAACGTGCATGATCGGAATGTGCATGTGTAATAATTGCTTTGTCAACAGGTTTCCAGGGATCGATATAAATCCCTGCCGGTTCACAAAAAATTCCGTAATGATCAAATTTTAGCATTCCTAGATATATAAATGAATGTATCTGCCTGTAACAGCGTAATAATTATCAAACACTGTGATGATCACTTGGGTGATTCCTGATAAAGTGGTTGAATGATTTTATTTTCTAATTTCGTACCACGATTATGAATTACTATATTATTTACAAGCCTTACAAAATGATCAGCCAGTTTACTTCTTCTCATAAGAAGAAATGTCTGGACCTGCTGGATTTTAATTTTCCCAAGGATGTTTACCCGGTAGGGCGGCTGGATGAGAACAGCGAGGGGTTACTTATTCTGACAAATGACAGAAGTTTAAATCATAAATTATTAAAACCTGAATTTGAGCACAAACGTGTTTATTTGGTGCAGTTGCAGGGATTGATCACCGCAGAAGCAATAAAACAGATCGAGTCTGGTATTACCATTGCGCTGGATGCAGGTCCTTATCTGACAAAACCTTGCAAAGTGAAGCAAGTGAAAAAGCCGGAGAATTTACCGCTACGCGGACATCCCATCAGTGACCGCCTGCCTACTTCCTGGATAGAGCTTACTTTAACAGAAGGTAAATTTCATCAGGTGAGAAAAATGACGGCCGGTGCAGGGTTTCCCTGCTTACGATTGATCCGTATAGCGATTGAAGAAATACGGCTGGAACAAATGCAGCCGGGTGAGGTACGTGAACTGAAAAAAGACGCGGTTTACAAAAAACTAAATATTCCTGCATAAAACTAGCGAATAACAGCTACAACTCCTTTATAGGAATAGGTTCTTTTATTGGTTCCTTTTATTTGAATCACATAAACATAAACAGCTTCCTCTGCCAGTTTACTGCCACCTTTGATACCCCCGTTCCAGGGTAAATTCATGTCCTCTGTTTCATACATCACATTTCCCCAACGGTCAAAAATGGTCATGTGATAATCCTTTATGAAACTTCCTTTTGCACCAAATGTATCATTCACTTCATCACCATTCGGCGTAAATGCATTGGGAACATACAACACGTAATCCGGTTCTATAAATACCTGCCGATAGGTTGTATCGGAACAGCCGTAGGAATTGCTTGCAATAAGCGTTATCTGGTAACTTCCCGTATCCACAAATGAATAAGGAGGAGGGTTGAACAGATCGGATGCACCCAGGCTATCAAATGCCCAAGCACAGGTATCGGCACCTATGGATAAATTTTTAAAGGAAATAATCGGGTTGGTTACAAATGTTTCTTTGGGATCAACCGTAAATGCTGCCAGTGGTTCCGGAAACACAGTGATGTAATTTGCTTTGGAAAGGGTGGTCACACAGCCACTATCGGATGTTGCAGTTAACTTAATGGTGTAACTGGTTAATGTAGTATTCGAC
>CAZMRM010000006.1:11484-24103 GCA_964568515.1 uncultured Chitinophaga sp.
TTTTAAAAGTGAATGGTGGCGGATCTTTTAAGTCGCTTTTAGCAGTAATGCTTCCAAACTCCCATAACCATTTTACTATTTTTCCGGATGAAATCGTGGATTGATTCTGAAAATTTGTTTTGAAAGGATTGCAACCCGCCGTATCAGCAGCTGTAAAATCTATCAACGGATTTGGATTGATGGTGATCAGTTTTGTTACAGAATCTGCACATCCATAATTACTGATCACTTTCAATGTCGCCGTATATTGATTTACAGATGCGTATAAATGCTGGGGAGAGGTAACGGTATCGGCGGAGCCGTCACCAAAATCCCATTTCCAGGACTTTACAGCAGAAGATCCGCCAACTGTGGAAAGATCAGTAAAGATTACTTTTTTTCCATCACAAACATTCGGTGCCTTGAATCTGGCAACAGGAACATCACGTACCGTTACCGTATTGGTTGCTGTACCAATGCATCCATCTGCTGTTACTGCTTTCAGTGTCACTTTATAATTTCCTGCTTTTGCATATAAGTGTGCTGTGTTTTCAAGCGTAGACGAAGTGCCATCTCCAAAATCATATAAATAACCAAGGATATTGGTGGACGGATCCGAAGTTGTCTGGTTGATAAAATAAATGCTGTCGTTTGCACATTCATTGGTCGTGCTGAATGCAACGAGCGGTTTATCATGAACAATGACCGACTGTTGTATCGTATCTGCACAATTGCCGGGTCCGGCAATTCCCAGGGTTACCTTGTAAACACCTGCTTTTGTATAAGTATGTTTCGGATTTTGAGCCAATACAGGTGTACTGCCATCTCCAAAATCCCATCCCCACAAAAGTGCGCCGGTTGATTGATCCGTAAAGGTTGTGGCATTGCCCAGGCATTCGGTTGTATTTTTAAATGCGGCAATGGGTGATGGGTATACAGTAACCTGTTGCTGAACGGTTCCTACACAAACACCGTTCGTAATTTTAACCGAATAATTTCCTGTAGTATATACAGTAATGGCTTGTGTGGTTTGTCCGGTGCTCCATTCATATGCAGCTGCTGTAGATGCTGATAAGATAACACTGTCTCCTGTGCAGAAATTGGTTGGACCGCTTGCCGTAATTTTTGGAGTCAAGGAGTTAACAATAATGGTGATGGAGCCATAAGAGACACAACCGTAACGATCGGTTGATGTCACAGAATAGGTGGTGGTTACAGTCGGACTAACTTTAGGATTTTGTTCTGTTGAAGTAAAACCGGCAGGACTCGAGACCCATGAATAACTATAGGCAGGTGCTCCTAAAATTGTTTTTGTGGTGAGTTCCAGTGTTTCTCCTTCACAGATAATTGTTTTTAATGGTTTAATGCTGGTTACAGGGCATAAACTTACTTCGATAACAGATAAAGAATTGTATTTGTCACAATTCAGATCATTCCAGGAGCCATCGGTAAATATCTGTGTACAGTCCTCATCACCGGCATCATTCGGCTCTCCCTGTTTCCAGTTGGTATATACGACCTCACTTCCATCATACCATTCAAAAGTACCTTCTGTTTTTTGATCTCCGAATCCGATCCAGATCACCTCTCCACCATAATGTGCGGAATCGAGTGCAATTCCCAAAGCGGTATTTTCTGCAGCTGACTGAATGGAAATCAGGTTGGCTCCAAAGGTTTCTGCATAGGCTTGTGCAGCGGGACCTGATAAAATCTGGGGATTGATAAAATACAAACTACAGCTATTGTCCATCCCTTTGAGTTCGATGTTACCGGCCCTTGTAAGACTTGCACGTATGCTATCCAGATCACATGCATTTGGAAGCCGGTGAGAATTACTTACACGGGGTGAATCGGGCTGAATGAACAGTGGCTTTTCTGTAGCAAAAATCGTTGTTCTTATAAAAACGATAAAAAATGATAATAAAAAAAATCCTGCTCTCTGCATTTGCAAAATCATCTTAGACAAACACTAAGTTAACTTTTTTCACTTGAAAAAGCGAGGATTTCTTCTTAAAGTGTAGTATATTCTAGGTATTGAACCAAAAGTAGCAAATTATTCTATGGCACAAATGAATAACTTATTATCTCTTTTATTGTAAATATTGAACAGGGACTTAAAGTTAACATTTGCGATAACATAATTTGCCCTTGCTGATTTATATTCTTCTTCTATAGACAGAATCTCAAGGTCCTTTAATTGATCCGGATGATTATAACGGATATATAGCTTTATGGTAAAGTCATACTCCATCTGTTTTTTACCTTCTTCAATCTCTTCATTGCCATTCATGGCTTTTTTCAGCTTGTTATAGCCGTACTTATAATCATATCTTAAAGCGGAGATATCCGATAATACGGCACTTCCGGTTGGATGGCTTCCGGCACCCTTTCCAACAAATGTTTGCTTGCAGGAATAGGCTCCTTCTACTTCTACGGCGTTGTACTCATAATTTACATTGTACAATTCGCTTTCTGCATTAATGAAATGAGGAAGGGCATATACTCTGAATTTGTCTCCTACTTTATGAGAAACCGCAAGCATTTTTATCCGCAGACCACGTTGTTTTGCATAAAGGATATCATCATAACTGATGTTTTGGATACCCGTATTAAAAATATCATCCGGATTCAATACAATTCCAAAGGCATGGATCGTCAGTAAAAGGGTTTTGAATTTTGTATCAAAACCAGCTACATCCAGCCATGGATCTGTTTCTGCAAAGCCATTGCTTTTTGCATCTTCCAAAACATCCAGATAATCGCGTTTCTCAAGTTCCATCCGCGTAAGAATATAATTGCAGGTTCCGTTCAGGATACCTTTTACGCTGCTCAATAATTCATTGTCATAATATTCTTCCAGGTTGCGGATAATCGGGATGCTTCCACCGGCAGATCCTTCATAAATCAAAGCGACATTGTTACTTTCCTGTAACCTGTAGAGCTCCCTGAAATGTTCTGCCAGCATTTTTTTATTTGCCGTTACCACATTCACGCCATTGCTCATGGCATCTTTTACAATGGAAAAGGCCTCTTCGGAATTGTCGATCAGCTCAACAATCACGTTCAGATTGTTCCCTTTTAAAATTTCGTTTTTATCATATGTAAAACAAGAAGCATCGATCCTTCTTTTTTTGTTTTTGTCTTTTACACATATCTTGGAAATGGTGGCTTTTAACCCTTCTGAATGATTCAGAACATCATACAAGCCTTGTCCAACGCAGCCAAAGCCGAATAACCCGATTGAAATATTTTTGTCTCCCATAAATTTTTTGCCCTGAAGGGCCTTAAGTATTTGTTTTAATTCATTTTGGCGCGTAATGTTAACGTATATACATTATAAATGCAAACCACATTCTGTCTTCGATTTATTGGACCACCGGCCTGTTCTTCCATGTCCGGCCACGGTACAATGAACACAACCAACCGAATGAAACCCTTGCGAAAGCAAAGGATGCTCCGGTAATTGATGTTCTTTTATATAATTTTTTGTATCCTCTTCTGTCTTGTCAATGATTGGATAAAATTTGATGATATTGTCTTTTTGTTCAAATATCTTCAGATTTTCCCGGTGCGTATTCTGAGATCCCATCAATCCGGATACCCATACTTCAAAGTCTGCCTTTATACGGTCCATCGGCTCTACTTTATTGATAGAACAGCATAAATCAGGGTCTTTGCTCCAGGTTTGATCATCCAGGGTAAATTTATTTTTCCATTCTTCCGGTTTTACATCCACTACATTCAACTTCCACAACCTGGTCAGTTCTTCTTTATAGGCAATTGTTTCATTAAAGTGATAGGTCGTATCCAGGAAATAAACTTTTTCATCGGGTTTCACTCTGTGAAAGAGGTGAAGCAAATAAACGGCAGTTGTTCCAAAAGAAGAAGTGAATAATACCTTGTTGAAATCGTTGTAAATTTCCCGTATTCTTTCCTCTGGTGTCAGTGGTAAATATTTTTTATTTAATTCTTCTAAATTCATTCTGTTTTAAACTACAAAGCATGTCCGAGCGCAATTAATGCCGCTGCCAGGAGGATGTATACGACAATCCGGATAATTGGTTTGTTCGTATACTCTTTGTTCTGTTCCTTTTTATCTATTAATACTGCAGTTACCTCATTCAACTGTTTTACTTTTTCAGCAAAATCACCTTTCAACTGATTTCTGAACCTGTTCAATTGTTCTATGCTAAGTTGTGTATCATGAGGCAGGGCTTCGTTAAACACTTCTTTTAAGCGCTTTGCCAATGTCGGGGATTTTCCATTGGTAGAAATGGCTATTTTCAGATCTCCTTTCTGAACAATAGAGCCTAAATAAAAATCACACAAATCAGGTGTGTCGGCCACATTTATTAAAATTTTCCGCTTCTTTGATTCTTCCCTTATCAGTTCACTTATTGTCCGATCACCTGTTGCTGCAATGATCAGGTCCTTATGATCCAGATCAGCGACTTCAAATGCCCTTTCAACCAGTATCAATTGTGATGACTGTTTTGTTAGTTCCTGTATTTCCGGTAAAATTCGCCTGGCCACAAGTGTTATCCTTGTTTGAGGACTATTTTTCAATACCGCTGTAATCTTTTCCAATCCAATGTTTCCGCCTCCTACAATTAAAACATGTAACTGCTCTAATTTCAGGAAGACCGGAAACAATCGATTTGTATTGGTTTCAACTTCGTCGGCTGCCGCAGGCATTTTATTTATTGGGTTGCGGAGTTAAGCGTAAATACGGTTTAATCCTGGTATATCCTTTTGGAAATTTTGCAGCAATTTCTTCATCTTTAATTGCCGGTGCAATCACCACATCTTCTCCGTGTTTCCAGTTAGCAGGTGTAGCAACGCTATAATTTGCCGTCAATTGCAATGAATCAATAACACGTAGGATCTCATCAAAATTCCTTCCTGTGGAAGCAGGATATGTCAAAATCAATTTTACTTTTTTATCCGCGCCAATAATAAATACGGAACGAACCGTAAATTTATCGGATGCATTCGGATGAACCATATCATATAATTTTGATACTTCAAAATTCGGATCTGCAATGATAGGATAGTTCACGTTTGTTTTTTGTGTTTCATTGATGTCCTTGATCCATTCTTTATGCGAATCAACAGGATCAACGCTCAGCGCAAGTGTTTTTACATTTCGTTTTTTAAATTCATCCTGTAGTTTTGCTACGGATCCTAATTCTGTTGTGCATACCGGTGTAAAGTCAGCCGGATGTGAAAATAAAACACCCCAGCTGTTTCCCAGCCATTTATGAAATTCGATTTTACCTTCTGTTGTATCTGCGGTAAAATCCGGTGCGATGTCGCCTAGTCTTAATGCCATAATTTTAAATTTTAAATTGTTAAACCTTGTTTTAATTCTTTTAAAGGTATGCTTTTTTTAATTCAGCAGGTATTCCCAATTGGTCAAGCTAACCGGAAATTCTGCATGTAATTTTACTACATCGCCAATCACAATTACAGCAGGAGCTGCTATTTTTTCGTTATTAATGATCTCTACGATCGTATCAATTGTTCCCAATGCTATTTTTTCTGTTGGCAGGGATCCGTTTTGAATGACCGCAACCGCAGTATCGTGTTTTGCGTGTGATTTAAATACTTCCGTGATCTCTTTCAGCTTGTTCAGACCCATCAGGATAACCACTGTAGCAGTGGATTGGGCAGCCAGTTTAATATCTTCCGATAATTGCCCTTTACTGGTGGTACCGGTAATTACCCAAAAGCTTTCGCTGGTTCCGCGGTTGGTCACAGGGATACCCTGAAGTTCGGGAACAGCAATGGAACTGGATAAACCAGGGACCACAGTGGTCGGAATATTAAAGGATTCTGCATGCGTTAGTTCTTCATGTCCACGTCCGAAAACAAAAGGATCACCTCCTTTTAAGCGAACCACATGTCCGTGTGAGAATGCAAAATCCACCAATAACAAATTGATTTGTTCTTGTGTATAAGCATGATGACTGTTTCGTTTTCCAACATAAATTTTTAAAGCATCTACCGGTGCATATTTTAAAAGTTCCGGGTTCACCAAAGCATCATACAGAATTACATCTGCACTGGCTATTGCATTCAATCCTTTTACAGTAATCAGTTCCGGATCACCAGGACCTGCACCTACCAATGTTAAACGGGGAACGATTTTATTTCTTAAGCTCATTGTTCTTTCATTTTAATTGTTTACTCAGCGGTTGCTGATTGTTCATTCTTTCTTCTCTGTCTCTCGTGTCATTATCTTCAGCAACAACAACGTTCACCGGGTTCTATCCAATCCTGCTGTTTCATCGTTAGTTTTTTACTTGTTCATCACGGTATTGTCTTGCCTGTGCAAGAAATGCCTTCGACTCTTTTAAAAATTTTTCCGCAAATGCCTTGGAAGGTTCATTTTTATTGATCTGTAACACAAAATCCTTGAATGTACCATCCACTTTGATTTCATTGGTATCCACAAAAAATTTATCAAAATCATTGATGATACCGTGTTGTGTATTGGTTGGAACACTTTTACCAAGAAGCAATGCTTTTGCTGCATTTACCATGGCTGAATAACTGTGATAAATACTATCCGAATACAGTTCGGCAGCGAATGAACTTTCTGCCCAGTCAATTTTTTCTTCCACTTCAAACAGCAGTGTCGCCACAAGGTCGATCATTACACCGGCACATTCACCTACACCGATTTCGGTTTTGAATTGTTCGGTGTGTCCCCAATCCAGGTATTCTTCCGGTTGTAAGGTGCTGTTATCGGCATGTGGTTTCAACAACTGGTAGAAATAATCTTTTCCTTTTTTATCATAATAAGTATTAAAGTATTCGCCTTCTACCGAATTTTTTTCAAAATCATCCAGCAATGTTCTTAATACAGCCGGGCCGCGTTTACTCGGAATTTTAATGATCTTCTCAGAAACCCTGCCTTCTCCGTTTCCAACGATACCACCTCCCATTACCAGTTGTAATGCAGGTACTACGGCCGTTCCGTTTTTAAAAGAACTACCATGAAAACCAATCTGTGCCAAACTGTGTTGTCCGCAGGAATTCATACAGCCGCTTATTTTAATCTTGATATCGTTGTTGAACAACAGATCCGGATATTCCTGTATTACAACCTGCTCCAGTTCACGTGCAATACCGGTACTGCTGGAGATTCCGAGGTTACAGGTATCTGTTCCCGGGCATGCCGTAATATCGGCAACACTGTCAAATCCCGGTTCGGTGAAATTCAATTTATCCAGCTCCTGGAACAAGGCAGGTAATGCTTCTTTCGGTACATATTTTAATAATAATCCCTGATTGATGGTAACGCGGATATCATCAGCAGCATACTTTTCAACAATAGGAACAAGTGAACGTGCCGTATCGGAACTAAAGTTTCCTAAAAGAATTTTAATGTTTATTCCGTAATATCCTTTTTGTTTCTGTTCAAACACATTGGATCTTAACCAATCCTGGTATTTTTTATCATCACTTACTTTAAAAGTGGTAAAGGTTGTTTGTCTGTTATTCCGTTGTAGAGGTACTATTTCCCGGTTAATGGTATATGATTTTACATTGAGTGCCAGTCGCTCTTCGGCTACATACTGCATCATTTGCTCCAACCCGATTTTTGCTACCAGGTATTTGATACGGGCCTTATGACGGCTGGTACGTTCGCCATAGCGATCAAACACACGAATCACTGCTTCTGTAAACGGAATGATCTGATCCTCTTCCAGGAACTCAAAAGCCGTTTTTGCCAAAATAGGCTGAGCTCCCAATCCTCCTGCAATCATTACTTTAAAACCTCTTACTTCTTTACCATCCACTATTTTTACTTTAGGTATAAAACCCAGGTCATGCATAAATGTAAAAGCAGTATCATCCTCATTGGAAGAAAAAGCAATTTTAAATTTTCGTCCCAATTCCTGTCCGAAAGGTTTCCGTAACAAATATTTAAACATTTCCTGTGCATAAGGTGATACATCAAACAATTCTTTTGGATCGATACCTGCAACAGGAGAGGCAGTGATGTTACGAACGGTATTACCGCATGCTTCGCGCAGAGTGATATCATCCTGTTCCAGCTTTGCCCACAGTTCAGGCGTTTTTTCCAGGCTCACATAATGTATTTGTATATCCTGACGGGTAGTTAAATGCAGGTTGCCCGTTGAATACTCATCCGAAATAGCGGCAATTCTCAGTAATTGTTTGGTTGTCATTTTACCAAAAGGCAATTTTATACGGATCATTTGAACACCTTGCTGACGTTGTCCATAAACACCACGAGCCAGGCGAAGTGAACGGAACTTTTCTTCATTCAATGTTCCTTCACGGAACGCACGAATCTTTTTTTCTAACTCAATAATGTCTTTTTGTACTAACGGATCTTCAATTTCTGTTTGAAAGCTTTTCATTTCTGTATTGTTTTAATATAGTTAGTTTTCAGTTTTTAAAAAGTAGCATTGTATATTTTGTACCAGTCTTCACGGCTCAGATCAATAGAATACGCACTTGCTGCATTTTTAATTCTTTTTTTATCGGCACTGCCGATCAGTGGCAAGGCACCTAATTTATACAACCAGGCAACAGCCACTTCTTCTACATTTACACCGTGTTGTTTTCCTACCGCTTGCAAAGCTTTACGTACTTTTATCGCTTTTTTATCTTTACCGGATAAGATCCTTCCCCCGGCCAGTGGTGCCCAGGCCATCGGTTTGCTGTATTGTTCCTTGATAAAATCCAGCCGGCCATCGGTAATGGCCGACGTTTGTAAAATGCTTAATTCAATGTGATTGGTGATGATGGGGTGGGAAAGGTGTGCTGCGAGTAAACGGTGCTGTGATGCATTAAAATTGGAAACACCGATGGCACGTATGTAACCTGCCAACACCAGCTCGGAAAGCATCCCGGCAGTTTCTTCCACATTCAATAAAGGGTCATTGTTCTCCAAAAGGAAGATATCAATGTAATCGGTCTTTAATTTTTTTAAGGAAGTACCAATGGAATTTTTAATATGCTGTGCACTGTGATCATAAAATACATTGCCTTTGTTATCTTTCTTTAGCCCTGCTTTTGTTGAAATGACAATGTCTTCTCTTTTAAAAGATTTCGAAAACACAGCTTTTCCAAACAATTCCTGTATTTTCCCATTACCATACTCATCACTGTGATCAAAGGTATTGACACCCAGTTCCAGATTATAATTGATGATTTCTTCCACTTTTTTCTCAGTGACCAGGCTTGCTGTATTCCACCGCCAAAAGCTATAAATTGCGGCCGATACTTCCGGACCGGCATCACTGATATAAATTTTCTCCATATAATGTTACTCCCCTGATTATATGATTAATCAATTAAAAAATAAAAGCCCTTACTTGTTACAGAAGGGCCCTATTGTTATACTTGTTTTAATTCATTCAAAACGGTTAATGGCATTCCTCTGTATTATTAATAAAACAGCAACAGCAGCAACAAACTTTTACTGTTGGTGTATTTATCAATGGCATGTTCATTCTCCGGTTTTTCATTTTTGTAAGGAATGTAAAAAGGCTTTCGTTCAGGAAAGCCTTTTTCGTTTATTTTATATGTGTCAACAACGGCTCCCGGTTAATTAAGAACAAATACAACACATCATGTTGTTGATTGGTTTTAAAAGAAAAGCGGTTGTTTCAGTAATCATTTCTATATTCTCTATCGTTTCTATAGTGCAAATATATAACACAATCCTAAAAAACACAAGTTATTAACAAGGTTTTTTTTATTTCCGGGGATTTCAAGGGAGGGAAATAACTCTAAATGCTTTTAAATAAAGACTTTCCGGATGTCATTATTGGAGCAAGCATAGGATGTAATGTCACCGGCCATTATCCGTCCGAAAAAGGAAAATAGTTAACTTTAAACCCATGAATTTTATTGACATTTTTATTGGCGCCATACTCTTATGGGCTATTTACAAAGGGTTTACAAAAGGATTTATTGTCGAGGTCGCCTCTCTTATTGGTTTTTGGGCCGGTTTATGGGGAAGTATCCGTTTTTCGGATTACCTGGTTCCCCTGTTAAAGAAACAGTTTCATTGGGATTCCGGATCTCTTCCCCTGATCGCTTTTTTTATTTGCTTCCTCCTTATTATTGTCCTTATTTATTTCATTGCCAAACTGATTCAAATGGCAGTGGAAGGAATGGCACTTGGACTTGTAAACAAACTGGGAGGTGCACTTTTTAATTCCTTTAAATATATACTCCTGCTCAGTGTCCTTATTTTTTTCCTCGAACATCTTCCAAATGACAAGCAGCTGATCTCCTCCAAACTTAAAGATGAATCACAATTCTATAATGCCTTTCGTAAAATTGCTCCCGCCATCATTCCTTCATTAAAAGAGTACGGGGAAAAACTACCGGAGCTAAACCATCCTTATAAACAAAACAGCTGAGGACAATGAGTGTCTGTTTCCTGCACTTCTCCGGGAAGTAAAAAATAGATTACATTTACTTTAAATTATTGTTAATCCAAAGGTATTGCCTTCACCGTTATGAAGTATTTTAATGCATACTTGCCTGCATTTAAGGTTATTTTAACAGCGCTTGCCGCATTTACCATTTACCGCCTCGGATTCATTTTTTTTAATCTGGATAGTTATCCGGAAAATCCTCCAAACCCCGTTTATTTATTTTACCGTTCCTTATTATATGGCGTTAATTTCGACCTGGTGATCATTTGTTATCTGATTGCCCCGTTCGCTATTTTTTGTTTTGCACAACAATTTTCTGAAAAAGTGTTCCGCAAAGGATGGTTCTTTTTCAAATGGTACTTTATTATTCTTTTTTCTGTTTGCTTTTTGATTTGTGCTGCAGATATTCCTTACTATAAACAATTTGCCACTCATTTCAACAAAGATGCCTTTGCCTGGGGTTCTTCCCCGGGTTTTATGCTGAAACTGGTTTTTTCCGATTTTTCATACTGGGGATTCTTGCTGCTGTTTATTGGGTTAAGTGTTTTTATATATAAGCGTGTATCCCTTATTTTTTCCAGTCTGTATTTTTCACCCGTGCATTTGAATAAACCAGTCACCTTCGGTATTTTTTTAGTTTTAGCCCTGTTCACATTTATCGGGATAAGGGGACGCACGGCTTTCAAATCACCCATAAAAACAGGTACAGCGTTTTTTTCGGAGTATGCATTTTTTAACCAGGCCGGCTTAAATCCCTGTTTTGTATTTTTCCGGAGTTTCAAGCATGAACAACAGTGGTCTTTTCTTAACAATACATGGAGTGATGCCGAACTTAGCCATGTATTAAGTCAAATCAGCGATCCTCCAAAACCTGTAATAAATGGGATAGAACGGGAATATACATTTGATACGGCTGCTCAAAAATACAATGTGGTTGTTATTTTAATGGAAAGCATGTCCATGAGCAAAATGGGTTATCATCGTTGCTCCCATCTCACTCATCACTTTGATAACATTGCAAAGCAAGGTGTATTGTTTGACCGTTTTTATTCTTCAGGCATTCATACATTTAATGGTTTGTTCAGCACAGAAACCGGTTTTCCGGCGATCATGAATGCCCATCCACTAAACAATTATACAAACAAAGCATTCAGGGGACTGTCGTACTGGCTGAAAAAAAACGGATACTCCACCCATTTTTTTACCTGTCATGACGGGCAATTCGATAACATGCAGGGCTTTATGAAATTCAATCATTTTGATAATTTCTATTCACAGGAAGATTACCCTTCCGAAAAAGCTTTAAGTACATTGGGCGTTCCGGATCATTACATGCTGGAGTATGCCCTGGATAAAATGGATCAGGAACAAAAAGAAAAAGAACAGCCTTTTTTTTCCTTTTTACTTACCTCCAGTGATCATGGTCCATGGATAATTCCGACAGATGTTCCTTTTATACCAACTGCTGCCAGGGAAGAAGAAAGGGCCACACAGTATGCTGACTGGGCATTGGGACACTTTATCGAAAAAGCAAAAACATATGACTGGTTTAACAATACACTTTTTGTTTTTGTTGCCGATCATGGTGTTTCCATGGGCAACACGTATGATGTACCGCTCTCGTTTCATCATATTCCCTGTGTAATGTATATGCCTTCCCGGTTAAAACCGGAACGTGTGTCAACCGTTGGCGGACAAATCGATGTTCTTCCTACGGTCCTGAGTTTTTTAAAGATCCCGTTTAAAAATCCAAGCCTGGGAATTGATCTTTTGCATGAAAAGCGCCCCTATATGTATTTCACTGCCGATTCCAAGATCGCTGCCATTGACAAGGAATTCTATTATTTTAACATGATGGGTGAACAAAAAGAATTTTTGTACAGATTCAACAACCTGGATCCGAAGAATTATATCCGGGAATACCGGAGCAAAGCAGATTCCATGAAAAATTACTCGCAGGAAATGATACGTGCTGCAAATCATATTATCCGGAACAAACTGTATTAAGCCTGTTCTCCTTTAAATGACCGTATTCTTTATTAATCCTCTGTTACATCTTTCACACAGCGGAACCCCAGGTTATTCCCGGCACTGCTTGTTTCTCCTTTACCACGGCTGCCTGCTTTGTACCGTATGCAATACTGATCACTGCAAATAAAGGAACCTCCTCTTTGCACGTGTTTTTCAACACCGGGTTCTTCCGGATCATA
>CAZMRM010000006.1:24113-26628 GCA_964568515.1 uncultured Chitinophaga sp.
ATTGCACCATTCCCACACATTTCCGTCCATGTCGTATAAATGATACGCATTTGCAGGAAATGATTTAACCGGTGCGGTTGCTGCATACCCGTCTTCTTTTGTGTTGTTATCAGGAAAATTACCCTGGTAGATATTGGCGACCCATTTTCCATTGGGTTTTAATTCCGTTCCCCAGTAATACTTGCCGGTTTTACCAGAGCGTGCAGCATATTCCCATTCGGCCTCTGTTGGCAACCGTTTGCCTGCCCACTTCGCATAGGCCAATGCATCCTGGTAACAAACCTGAACCACCGGATGGTTCTCTCTGCCTTTAATGGAACTGGATGGTCCTTCGGGATGTTGCCAGTCGGCTCCTGCCACGTATTGCCACCAGTTCATGTAATCGTCCAGACTGACTTTAGTTGCAGGAGGAATGAATACTGCTGAACCGGGTAACAGTTTATCTTTTGGCACACCCGGAAAATCGGCGGGATCGAGTTCCTGCTCTGCCACTGTTTTATAACCTGTTTGTTTCACAAATGCTGCAAACTGGGCATTGGTTACTTCATGTTCATCTATTAAAAAACTATGAAGGGTCACTTCATGTATGGGTTTACTGTCGGAGAACTCATCGGACCCCATCGCAAAGCTTCCTCCTTTAATAAGGATCATTTTGCAGGTATCTTTTCCGCCCGGGAAAAAGGCAGTTGAAGAAATTTTACGGGATGGCAACTGACAGATACCTGCACCTGCATTTTTTATTGAATCTTCTTTAGAGGATGCCGCTTTAGTGCTTGCTTCCGGTTCATTGCATGCATGGAAACTCATCAACAACAAAATCAATACAGGTATTCTTTCTTTCATTCTTCTCTTCATTACAAGTACAGTTGAATAAAATGGAAAGCGGTAAGCGCCTTCCATTTTTATTTAGTCGATGATGATGGCTTCCTCATATTCATGTAAGGGAACATAAACGGGTGCTTCGGAAACAGGTTCAGCCGGTTTTTCTTTTGCGCGTTTCGCTATGTAATCCGGTTTCAGGTGTAGTGGTTTTTCAGCAGCCAGTGCACTTCCTTCTATTTTTGATTTTACAAACGGCCAGAATATCTGTGCCTGCCACTCTTCCTGTTTATAGCTTTTCATTCCATAGGCAGCAGGAAATTTACGGGAGATCAGCCCTGTTTTAAAGATCATGTCCCAGAGAAAGAACATGTTTCCAAAGTTTCCTTTGTAATGTCCAACCCCGTCATTTGTTGTTGCAGCATGGTGAGCATGGTGCGTGGCGGGCGTAGAAATAAAACGTTCCAGTACCCAGGCAACGGGATGCAGCCATTTAATGCGGTAGAACGGTTTATCCCATGCTATGCTGGAATGGGCGAATGTGACAATGACTGATTTGATCACCCGTACAAACAGTGCCGGAAAACCAAGTCCCAGATACGTTAATGTTGCTGTTAAATAAGTTTGTGAAAAGAAAAATGTATAAATGATATTTTGACGGGATGCCATGGACATGCCCATATAAGGTGCCGAATGATGCGTACGATGGAACCTCCACAGGAAAGGCACCTGATGATGCAAACGGTGATACCAGTACTGGGTAAGGTCATCGGCCACGGCAATGATCACAAAGCCCCACCAAAAAGGTACCCAGGAAAAGGCATTGCCGGCATACGGCAATACATAAGGTAATAATTTCAGACTAAAATAAGCGGTAACGGGAGCGATCACTAATTTAGGAAGGACGAAGCAAACGATATCCAACGTTTTTTCATTCTTGGTCCATTTGTCTTCATCATATAAACCCAATATCAGTTCCAGTACCCCAAGCAAAAGTACCAGTACAATCAGTCCCCAGGAACGCATATTTTGAAATACAAGGGTTACCCACCCCAGAATACTGTTTCCATCCTGTTTTAAAGTGGAGGCTGCTGTTTCGGGTACTGCATTTTTCCAGGGCTGACTTCCGCTGATAGCGAATACCGTAAGCATCAGTACAACCGGTAAAGCATACAACAGCACACTGATGGCAATATCCTTTTTTAGTTTCTTTTTATCAATTTCTATTTTCATGAGCTGAAGGAGTTTGTAAGGTTTGACGTTCTTTATCTTTTTTTAATAAATGATTGGTGAACCAGAGTCCGCCGGCTATAATAAACAATGGGACCAGGTATATGAAGATCCCGACTATTATTTTTTTTCCAAGAATCTGAAAATCGTTGCTTGTCATTATCTGTTCTGTTTTAATAATTTTTAGAGGTGGTATTTTGTTAAGTAAGGTTAAACATTAACAACAACAATAAGCCGAAGCATAAGGTAAGCAGGAGTAAGCGGTGTTTCTATATATAGGTTTCATGTTTAATAATTTTTCGTGCGGACAAATATAAAATATTTTTTTATTATCTACCAAATATATAGATAATATATTTAATTGGGCATCGGGAGTTTTGCCCAAAATTTATTCTCTTCTTTTTCTTTTTTTCTTGAAAACAAAAAAACAAAAAATTCAAGAGACTTTGAATGTATCCCGGCGAGG
>CAZMRM010000007.1:0-1693 GCA_964568515.1 uncultured Chitinophaga sp.
CAGCAACGATTCCGGAGATTTGAACAAATAGGAAGGATTAAAGGCCTGGTAACCCACAGATGCGGAGATGCCCAACGATGGATAAAATTGTGCCTTTGCTGCTTTTACATCCAGTTTGGCTGCGGTGAGTTGCAATTCGGCTTGTTTGATATCCGGGCGGTTTTCCAGCAATTGTACAGGAACACCGGCAGCTATGGCATTGAGCCGCAAGCTATCAAACGCTTGTGTATTCCTGGTAATTGGAGTGGAATGCCTTCCCAACAGGAAGTTGATCCTGTTTTCTGTTTCTGTGATGCGTTGCCTGATCTCGTACTGGAGACTGGTGGTATTCAGTACTTCGGCTTCAAAGCGGCGTACTGCCAGTTCTGTAACCCTGGCCGATGTCTTTTGCAACTTCACAATTTCCAGTGCATTGTTTTGAATGGCAATGTTCTTTTTGACAATGTCCAACTGATTATCGAGCGCCAGTAATTCGTAATAGGAATTTGCTACTTCAGCGATCAGGTTCGTGATCACAAAGTTGCGGCCTTCCAGAGTTGACAGATACCTCGCCACTGCTGCTTTTTTTGCATTGCGCAGTTTATGCCAGATGTCAATTTCCCATGTAGCATAAGTACCGATGAGGTAGTCGGGTAGGGGTTCCGGCATTTCCCTTCCCGGTTCAATATCTGTAGTGGCTTCACTGGCACCGCGACTGGTGTAGCGTCCTGCTTTATCGGCACCACCTCCTGCTTTTATACCTACAAACGGCAGGTATTCTCCTTTTCGGGCACGTATTTCATTCCGGGTGATCTCTATTTCCTGCAGGGTAATGTTGAGTTCCTGGTTATTTTTCAGCGCCGTATCGATCAGTGCTACTAAATCAGGATCGGTGAAATATGTTTCCCACTTGAGTTGGGCCGTGTTGGTGCTGTCCTGCGAATCAATATAACTTGCAGGCATTGTTTTATTCTCCGTTCTTTTCTGCAAAGAGGGAAGTTTACAAGCCGCAAAGGCTAAGGAAAGGAAACCTATTCCTATGTATGTATATCTGTTATTTTTAAACATGGTGATCAAGTTCTTCGGTTAAAGGATTTTCGTCTTCATCTTTTATAAGTTTTCGTTTGGCTGCTATTTTTCCAAATATGTAATACAATCCGGGAATGATGATGACTCCGAAAACAGTTCCCAGCAGCATACCTCCGGCAGAAGCGGCACCTATGGTACGGTTACCGATGGCACCCGGACCGGTAGCAAACAACAAAGGAATGAGTCCTGCAATAAAAGCAAGTGAGGTCATTAATATCGGACGGAAACGGACACGTGCTCCTTCAATGGCTGCCTGATAAACAGAGGCGCCTTCCCTGTGTTTCTGAACGGCAAACTCTACGATCAATACTGCATTCTTACCCAGCAGTCCCACCAGCATTACAAGTCCCACCTGTGCATAAATGTCGTTGGCCAATCCCATTGCTTTCAGTAACATGAACGATCCGAATACACCTGCAGGTAAGGAAAGAATAACCGCCAACGGCAAAATAAAACTTTCGTACTGTGCGGCCAGAATCAAATACACAAAAGCTAAAACAATAAGAAAGATGTAGAGTGCTTCGTTTCCGCGACCGGCTTCATCTTTGGAAAGTCCTTCCCAGTCAATTCCATAGCCGCGTGGCAATGTTTGTTCAGCAACCTCTTCAATGACCTTTATGGCTTC
>CAZMRM010000007.1:1703-5103 GCA_964568515.1 uncultured Chitinophaga sp.
CGGCTCTCCACGGATGGCTGATGAGTTATACATATTGTAACGTGTAATTTCATTCAGGCCATGTGTCTTTTTAATTTTCATGAATGCCGAATAAGGTACCATTTCATCACGATTATTTTTTATATAGAGCTTTAACACATCATCCGGCAATCTCCTGTATTCAGGTGATGCCTGTACAAACACTTTGAAATAAGTACCAAAGCGGATAAAACCGAGTTCATAGCTACTGCCGATTAATATCGAAAGATTATCCATGGCCTTACCGATGGAGACTCCTTTTTGCATCGCTACTTTGTTATCGATCTCCAGTTCATATTGAGGATAGTTGGCACTGAAAAAGGTGAACAAGCCGGTTAGCTCTTTGCGTTTGTGAAGTGCTGCCATAAAATCGTCATTCACTTTTTCCATATCTTTATAATCATCACTATTGGTCTTGTCCAGCAAACGCAAAGCAAAACCACCTGCAGCACCATATCCGGGAACGGCCGGCGGACCAAAGAATTCAATGGTTGCTCCCGGAATTTCCCTCGATTTTTCTTCCAGCTCCTGAATGATTTCAGTAACAGTATGTTTGCGTTCCGACCAGTTTTTCAGATTGATCAAACAGGTTCCGGCATTGGATCCCCGTCCTTCTGTTAATACTTCGTAACCGGCTAATGCAGAAACAGATTGAATACCATCCACATGTTCGGCAATCTCCTGTAATTTACGGGCGAGATCATTGGTCCTTTCCAGTGTTGAGCCCGGAGGTGTTTGAATGATGGCATAGATCATCCCCTGGTCTTCATTGGGAATAAAGCCGGAAGGAAGGGATTTGCTGACACCAAAAATTCCCAAACCAAACGCGATCAATATACCAAAGGTGAGTACTCTCCGGTTCACGATCACACGAAGCAAGCTTGCATACTTGCCGGTAAGCTTTTCAAAACTTCTGTTAAAACTATCGAGAAAGCGGTTGATCGGAGATTTTTTACGGGGTTGCCCATGTGTATTTTTTAAGATCATCGCACAAAGAACCGGTGTAAGCGTGAGGGCCACTACTCCGGAGAGTACGATGGCTGTTGCCATGGTAATGGAAAATTGCCTGTAGAAAATACCAACCGGTCCCGACATGAAGGCTACCGGAATAAACACTGCTGCCATAACAAAAGTGATGGCGATGATGGCACCACTGATCTCATGCAGTACTTCTTTGCTGGCTTTGTAAGGTGAAAGATGCTTGAGCTCCATCTTGGCATGTACCGCTTCAATCACCACAATGGCATTGTCGACCACGATACCAATTGCCAATACCAATGCGAACAAAGTGATGAGGTTGATGGTGAGTCCGAAGAGCTGCATGAAGAAAAAAGCACCGACAAGTGATACAGGAACTGCCAGTGTTGGAATAAGCGTAGAGCGCCAATCACCCAGAAACAGAAACACGACTAACGCTACAAGTATAAATGCCTCTCCAAGTGTATGTAATACTTTTTCAATGGAGGCATCAAGAAAACTCGAAACATCGTAACTGATCTCATAATCCATTCCCGGAGGAAAAGAACCCGCTTTAATTTCTTCTAGTTTGGCTTTGATATTTTTAATGACCTCACTGGCGTTGCTACCGTAAGTTTGCTTAAGTACAATAGCTGCTGACGGATGATTGTTGAGGTTAGAGTAAATATCATAAAACTCACTTCCGAGTTCCACATCAGCAATGTCTTTTAGATGCAACAGCTCTCCATCCGGATTAGCGCGGATAATGATATCTTTGTATTGTTCGGGTTGATTGTACCGTCCCTGATAGGTCAATACATACTCAAGTGCTTCCGAACGTTTACCGTCGCTTCTGCCGAGTCGACCCGGCGAACCAATGATACTTTGATTACCGAGTGCTTCCATCACTTCATCTGTCGACACGTTGTAGGCACGCATTCTATCTGGTTTTAACCAGATTCGCATGGCATACTGACGGCTGCCAAGTATCTGTGCATTTCCGATACCGGTTACCCGTTTCAGCTCCTGCAGAATATTTACATTGGCATAATTGTAAAGGAATTTTTCATCTGCTTTCGGATCCTTGCTGTAAACATTCACATACATCAGCATGTTGGGTTGCAAAATATTTACAATGATTCCTTCTCGTTGTACCAGTACAGGAAGTCTGTTGGTCACTTGTTCAATACGGTTTTTAACGTTCACAACCGCCTGATTGGGATCGGTACCCAAATCGAATACAACCTGTATATTGGCTTCACCGGCACTGGTGGCATCGGAGGTCATGTATTTCATCCCGGGAACACCGTTAACGGCTTTTTCCATGGGAATGAGAACAGATTTTACCAACACATCCGCGCTTGCTCCCGGATAGCTCACACTTACGATCACCCGTGGTGGGGCAATAGAAGGGAACTGGGAGGTAGGAAGCGTATTAATGGCCAGGATCCCCATGAAGATAATGACAATGGAGATCACGATCGCAAAGACCGGCCTTTTCATGAATATATTAAACATATTTTTGTTTTTTAGATACGTAAGTTATTCCGTTGGTAGCTTTAAATGAGCGATTGCCGAAAGCGGCTTCTCATATTCATAGATGATCTTATCATCATTTTTTACTTTGCGTAACCCTTCCAGGAGGATCTTGTCATTTGCAGTCAATCCTTCGGTGATCACATATAGATCGGGCATTTCAGCGCCAATGGTAATCGGTCTTAGTTTTACCACATCATTTTTATCCACTACAAAAACATATTTTTTATCCATGATTTCCATAGTGGCTTTTTGAGGAATGATGATCGCATCCTTCAATTGTTCTTTCATTACGATGTTCCCTGTTTCCCCATGTCTTAACAATCCCTCAGGATTCGGGAAAGTAGCTCTGAAAGCAATATTTCCGGTTTCATTATTAAATTCACTTTCGATGGTTTCTACAACGCCGGGATATTTAAACTGCTGATTGTTGGACATGATCAGATTAACGGAGGGTTTGTCCTTCGACTTCGTTTGAGCCTGATAATTCAGGTATTCCGGTTCGGACACATTGAAGTATATCCACATCTGACTGTTATCAGACAAGCTGCTGAGTAATTCTCCTTCTTCCACCAAACTTCCGAGTTTTAAATGAAGACGATCGATCAGACCATCAAATGGTGCCCGGATTTCGGTAAAATCCAGGTGCACTTTGGCCAGCTCCAGTTCTGCTTTTGCCTTGCCTAATTTGGCTTGTGCCATTGCCAGTTCATTTTTTGACACCACATTTTTTTCAACCAGTGGCTGCGTATTTTGTACTTCAATTTCTGCTTCGTTGAATTCGGCCTGTGCTTTCTGAAACTCGGCTTCATATATACGCGGCATGATCTTGAACAGGAGCTGTCCTTGTTTTACAAATTGACCTTCATCCACGTATATATCCTGCAGA
>CAZMRM010000007.1:5113-11720 GCA_964568515.1 uncultured Chitinophaga sp.
AATATTACGGATGGAACGTATCTGACACACGTATTCATTACTTATTGTGGTATCCATTTTCAATGGACTGGTTACGAGAAATTTTGTTTCTTCTTCCTTTTTTTCTTCCTTGGATTTGCAGCTGGTGTGGCACACTAAAACACACAAGCCCATAAACATGAGAATGTTTTTCATAGTCATTAAAATATCTTTATTCAGATTCACTGATAGGTTGAGGGATGTTGTAATATAGCTGATATCCATAGCCTGTGGCTATGAAGACTGCATAATAAAAAATTGCTAGGGGTCAGGCAATTGGCATTTGCCCGCAACGATAGATACGTATCAGACTCTGATGACACGGAATAGAATGTACCGGCAGGAAGAGGTGTTGTGAAAATGCTTACCGGAAGATAAGCGGTTTTGAATGTAAGAGCGGAAACAGGATGGATCTTGTGTAGTGAGAAAAACACCAGTATGATGAAGTGTCTTTTCGTACTTTTTAAAAGAAATCTGGTCTTCTTCGTTGTTTTCGTTTTCCTCTTCTTCCTCACCGGTTTCACCGGTTGTAAGCTCCGTGTTGCTTTTTTCTTTTTCTTTATCGGTAGGGGCCTGCCTGAAGAGGAGATGATTATTTTTTTTTGTATGGCAGAGACGGGTATGGATCTGTTCAAGAGCGGAGATGGAAGCAGCAGAGCGCTCTTTCGAAAATGTTCGTGCACCCGGATGGGTGAAGCCCATCAGCAGGAAGAAACAAAAGGATAGAAAAAAACGAATCAACAATTTCATAAGACGTTACAAAAATAGCCCAAACCGGGTTAGCACCATAATCCGAAGACTGTTAAATATTGTTAACGGAGAAGATCTCTTAATAAAATACGTATCCATTTATCGGAGTTGTCTAAACCTAAAGTACGCTACCACAGCAGCAAGAACAAGTATAATAGTCAACAGTGGCAGCATTTTATATTCCTCTGATTGGTTGAAGGTTTATTTAAAGGTTTGGAGATTGAAATTACTTTTCCATTTTTCTTACTCCTCTATTGCTTCAATACCTTGTTGTTTAAGTTTCTCAAGATGCTCCTTCATCGTTTTGAGTTGTTCGGGTGAATGTCCCGGCCAATCCGTAACCTCACCAATGATTTTAAAGGGATGCAAAGAACGGTATGACTTTGTGGGATTGCCGGGAAACTTCTTGTTTGTCAAATTCGGGTCGTCTTCAATTGGTCCGGTAGGCTCTACAATATAAATTCTTTCCTTTCCTCCCAAAGCAAGTTCTGCACCCCAAATTGCGGCTTCCAGAGTGGCTGATAAATAGATGTATTTTGCTTTTTTCTTTTTACCGTAGTTTGAGTTATAACCAATTTCAATGAAGTCGCCTATTTTCAAATCTGCTTTAGTGCCGTGATAAAATGTAGGTGCAGAAAGGTCGCTGGTTGTTTTTATTGAATCGTCATTATCATTTCCTCCCATTTTTTAAAATTTTATTGGTTGAATTTATTATTGGTTTCAATTATTAATGCTAAAGCTTTTACGAGATAAGATAGAATGATTTCTATTTCTTTGCTTGAAAGCCATCAATGCTTCTGTTTCCTTTATAAAATCTTTATAAAATAGCTCCTGAGTCTTACAAAGTCAGGAAAGCAAAATTTTCGCATTTAGGACTTGCGGGCTTGTTAGATAAATATCATCCTGACATTGATTTTTGAATAATTACCCACAAGCCCGTTCATCCTTTTGTATTTGTTACTTCCCTTAAGCAGTCATTCTTTGTTAAATAGATATCTACTCAGGTATAGCAAGCAATGGGATCTTAATGTGGAAAGCCATTTTCTTTGTCAGACTGTTCTTGAATAATCTGTAAAAAATAGTATACTTCCTTGGTACCATAGCTAAAATGTCAATATTTTTGGTTTCGATGTATTTATTTATTCCATCTTCAATATCATCGCCATAAAAATTGCTATAGTTATAGTTAACAGCTCCAAAATGTTCCTTGAATGAATTTTCAGGAATGATTTGTCCGTCATCGTTTTCATCTTTTTCTTTAATATGGAAAATCTGAACGTCGGCATTAAATAGTTTGGCGATGACGATGAGCATTTTTAGTTTATCTGTAACAGGTTCATGATCATAAGCAAAACCAATGTTGCTGATACCTTTGTATTGTGCTTGTTCAGGTATTACTAACACGGGATGTTTGGCGCCATCAATTACGCTTGCAGTATTACTGCCGATCACCACTTCCTTTAAACCACTTGCTCCTTTTGTTCCCATAACTGTAAGGTCTGCATTCTGGTCCTGGATTATTTCCGGAATTTCCATGGCCCAATAGCCGGGCACCGTTTTAGTTTCATAAGTTACCATTTTTAGTTCCGGTAGTTGTAGTGGCAGGTTCTCCAGTTGCTGCTCAGCCGATTTTATATTTTCCTGAACTTCATCCGGGTATGGAAGGTATGCAATGCTACCAGGCATTACCGGAATATTATAAATGTGTAGTATTCTTATTTTTGCATTGATTTTCCGGGCTATGGCAATTGCGAATTTAAGTGCATTCGTTGCCGGATTTGAAAAATCAGTAGGGACTAAGATCGTTTTCATAATAATTGTTTTTAAATTAAATGAGGTAATTCCCAATTTTATGGGCTTAATAAATGATGAGATACTCAGGTAAAGACCAGCGTATTGGATAAATTTAATAAGACAACAATTAATAGAGGAGGGGAGGGCCACGTTTTTTATCACTGATAAATAAGCGCAGGAAGTAGCAACATTGTAAAGAAAAAACCGACTGTTCGGTAACTGTTGTTAATTTATAATAATGTTTATCAGGAATACCGGGCAAGAACAAACGGTTGGTAGATTTAGTCTTCTTTTTATGGGAAGAAACAACCTTTATAGTTACAGTATGTATTCCTTTAAGATCGAAATCAGATAGATTTTTTTTTAATTCTTTTTCCTGTTTATAAAATGAAAATGATTTGGGGCGAAGAATATGATTTGTGCCCGCAGAACTATATGTAAACGAGACAATGAATAATAGAATGGTTATGTAAAGATTTTTTTTCATATATTTTAAAATCTTATCGGGATTACTTTTCAAGATATTTAAATAGTAATGATTCCTTTTTTTAAATTCAGGGCAATTCCTTCTTTCCCAACGATCCATACTACATCTTCCTTAAAAAAAGAAGTGGTTGATTCCGGATTCAGTATTCTTTTTCCCTCCCGTTCAATTCCAATGATGAGTCCATGCGTTTTTTCTCTGATCCCTGACTCCTGAATTGTTTTCCCGATTAAGGGAGAATCCGGATGAACAATAAATTGTTGTAATATTACTTCATGGTTTTGTATGGATTCTGCACCTTCGGCCGGTGAAATTTCCAAGGCTTTCTTAAATTGATCCAGCTGATCATCTGTTGCGATGACGGAAATCGTATCACCTGGAAAAATTCTTTCATGCCTTTTGGGAATATTGATTTTAATTTTTCCTCTTTCAATCATTGCAATGTTAATTCCGAATTGTTCTCTCCAGGCTAATTCCAGTAATGTTTTTCCTATGAAGGGGGATTCAGGTTGTATTTCAAATTCAGCCATGTGAGCATCCCATGGGAGTATAACATTAACGGGTTTTCCATTACTTAGTTCTCTTGCATTCAGATTGGATAAGAAAAGCCGCTCAATTAAACTGTAAAAAATTTTCAATCGTTTTGAAAAAACAAATACGATCATACCAATAATGGTAAGTGCAACAACCAGTGCTATAATTTTAGAAAATAATTGATCGAAGAGAAAGCCGACTAAAATAACAGCCAGCAATACTCTTAATAGTTCCATGACAACAACCAGTTTCCTGTTGTATCTCAAGGTGTACCATACATTATCATCTGCTATTTTGATAATTTTTTTAAATGCCAGTCCCCATAAAAATGGAGTCATAAAAATGACGGTAATAACTGCAGTGATCGTTGAACTTAAAATAGTATGGTTGATCTTTGATGCAATAAAAGGGGCAATGAACCTTGAAGACAATAAAATTATTCCAATGATAACAATCGAATTAATGCTTACTATAAAAATATATGATTTAAAGTTTTTTTTCCATTCACTTACATTTCTGATTGTTTGCATATTGGAACTATAATGGTTTAAGCGATGTATGAGTTTAGCCGGCAATTTATTTTCAATTAGCCGGTAAAATGGATCTGATAAACGGATAAAGTAAGGAGTAATAAAAGTTGTGATTGCAGAAACGGCTACTGCTACGGGGTATAAAAAATCACTTGTTACTTTTAAGGTAAGACCTAGTGTGGCAATAATAAATGAAAATTCACCTATTTGTGCAAGGCTCATTCCTGCTTTAATTGATTGTTTAAGCGGTTGACCTGAAATAAGTGCTCCCATAGAGGTGCTTAGTGTTTTACCAATAACGGTGACAATTGTAATCAGAAAAATGGGTCCTGCATATTCCTTAAGCATTGCTGGCTCAATCAGCATACCTACCGAAACAAAGAAGATGGCACCAAAAAGATTTTTAACCGGAGCCAGTAAGTGCTCAATTTTTTCAGCATGTGTTGTCTCAGCTAAAATGGATCCCATGATAAATGCTCCCAGTGCAGGAGAGAACCCTGCTTCCACTGCCAGTATTACCATTAAAAAACAAAGTGCCAATGATACTACAAGCATCATTTCATCATTCATCAGTTTTCTTGTTTTTTTCAGAAAGGTGGGAATAATGAAGATACCTCCAAGGAACCATAGGATAAGAAAGAAGCCGAGTTTACCTATTGAAATGGTCATTTCAATACCGTTAAATTGCTGGCTCAGGGCCAGTGTAGAAAGAAGTACCAATAACAAAATGGCTACAAGATCTTCTACAATGAGTACTCCGAATACCAAGCTTGCAAACTTCTGATTTTTAATGCCCAGTTCCTCAAATGCCCGGATAATAATTGTTGTGGATGAAACGGATAAAATCCCTCCAAGGAAAATACTATCTATCCGTGACCAGCCTAAATACTTGCCGGTAAAAAATCCTAAAAGCGACATGGCTATTACTTCAAAGACTGCTGTTATGGAAGAAGGACCACCGACCTTTATTAATTTTTTAAAACTAAATTCAAGACCTAAACCAAAAAGCAGAAAGATAACACCTATCTCTGCCCATATCTTAATAGTATTAAAATCCCCAATAGAAGGAAGTAGCGGGAGATTAGGCCCTACCAGCACACCAGCGATGATATAGCCCAGAACCAAGGGTTGTTTTAATTTTTTGAAAATCAGAACAACCATTGCCGCTGCTCCCAGTATTAATGCAAGATCTATTATTATATCCGGAAGATGTATCATAGTGAATCAAATTATTAAATTATCGGGTACATACTTTAAAAACTATAAAATAAACAATTTTTTTATCAATAATTATCCCACTTAAGATTACTTTAACATATTATGAAACGGTTTCATTCTGCGTGCTACAAGAAGTAAGGCAATGAACATAAGCGTGCTGCTGTGGCTTATTTAGAAAACGATAATGGGTTTTTATTTTTCAACAAAACGCCATTTCTTATCTTCCATCATATTTTCTTTTTAATTCAGTGAACTACCATTATCAGGATAAATGACAGATACGAAGTAATCGGGTTAAAAACAAAGCTAATCAAATAAGTAAACTACGGAGGACTATATATATCGGTGGAAAGAAAGGACTGGGCTGTCCTGTGTGCAAATGCTTTAAATAAGAAGGTTGTAAACGAATAAAAAAATCAGATAAACAATGATGCGTAGGATAATACTGTTTATAATTACCCTGGTAAACCGCATTACGTTCAGTAATTTTTATTTGTTTAACAAGAACACCTTGTTCTGAAAGAAGAGGTAACGTTTTGAATTTACAGCTTTTGTCTGGTTCGTTTACATTCTCTGCAACAAAAGTATAAGCATACAAAGAACCACTTAACACACTCATGAAAAGTGCAACAAGCATATTGAAAGTCATAAAATAGATGTATGTCTTTCTCTTTTTCATCGCATTCGAAATTACAAAAAAATATTCATGCTTTCAAGTTCTTTGCTAACAATCATGTATCCTGCGATTGTTTTAGCAATTTTCATTGAAAAGTCCAAATGAATTTCGTTGATTCCCTGCTTTTTAATATTTAACGGAGTTGTGAAGCACGCTTCAATGAAACGTTCTACTGATTAATTTGACAAAGAATTTTATTGCAGGATGGAATAATGGTATAGGCAGAATTGTAATCATACTGTTTTATTTCGCACCAAATTCCCGTAAACTCTTTTTATACATATCCAGGAAGGAATGTTTTTCAATTTTACTTTTTATCCAAGGAAGAAGAAAAACCAGGTCTGCATCATTTACCAAACCTGCTTTTTTGTAAGTATTTAGCAATGTCTTTAATTCTTTCAGTTTATTCAATTGCTCAGTTTGTTTATTGTTGGAAGTATTCTCAATATATTTTCTTAAGGCCTTTGCAAAGAGCTTTTCAAATACAAATTCTTTCGGATGTTTGTTAAGCAAACGGGTAAAGGACCTCAGAAGAGAACTTACGAAATCAAAATTTTCTAATTCTATCTGAATGATGATGTTTGTCCAATTGGCATGTATCCA
>CAZMRM010000007.1:11730-12964 GCA_964568515.1 uncultured Chitinophaga sp.
CGGAGGGTCTCCTGTCCGGATTGTAAAAACTTATTGATCCAGTGCAGAGATTGTTTATAATCACCGACTCCAAAGAATAAGCTGTATAGATTATGACAATATACAAGCCCTTCTTCTTCACTGGTGTCTTTATGAAGAAGATAATAGGCATTTTCTTTTCCTTTTATAAAATCAATGCCTTCCTGAAAATCACCGGATATAAAACTTTGAAAAATAGTATACTTTATATAAATGATGTTGCGGAATTTTTCAGCTTCGGGAGTGGATCTGATCTTCAAAATCGTATTTCCATTTTTAACTTTATTCAGTAACATTTTAAACAAAGGAAGATCGAATAATTCACCTGCATTAAGTAAAAGATTATGGAGCACGCTAAAATATAAAATAGGTGACTGTGCTACATAATCGGTATGATTCTCCATAAGCTGTAAACGTTCCATATTGTATTTGACCGACCTGGAGATATCCCTGTCTTTTTTTATTTCATGGTAATAGCTATGTATTAGAAGGAAATTGGAAAGAGCGGATACGGAAAGAGCAGCTTTTTTATTTGAAAGCAAAGGATGCTTCATGATCCGCTTCAGTTCGAGTTGATCATGCTCCGATTTGAGGTGCCTTCCCGAGCTCTTGGACAGATAAAAAATACGGGCAACCAATTGCCTGTATTCGGTATAGTTTTTATATTTTTCAATGATTAACTTCCGGGAGTCGTTTAATTCATCTCCATGCTTTTTGAGATTGTCTATGTTTTTCTCCAGCAGGGATAATTTTCCTTCAAAGGCATAAATCTCTAGAATCAATAAAAAATTTTCACCTTTCTCTGCTTTTTCCCTGGCTTTATTAATTAGTAACCGGGCTTGTTCATGCAAGCCTTTAATGTATAGCTGTTCGGCATTTGCTACTAATTTTTTTAACCTGGATTCAATTGTTTTTCCTGAATTGAACTCTTCCAGTGTGTCCAATAGTAAATGGTATAAATAATTTGACAAGACAGGCAACTGGCCGATTATTTTTTTGTTTGCGAAAAAATCATCCACTTTCTCTTTATCGTAACGGGGTAGCTTATCTAAAATATCGAAAAGACGGAGGTATACACTATCTCCTTGAAGAGAATGAATCTTTGATATTTTTTTGAAATATCCTTTTTCATTTGGAGAAAGCTTTTTAATGAGTTGAAAGAGGTTTTTTGACATTTAATCCAATTTTTAATTTTTTTTAGTTAAAAATTCTTTAA
>CAZMRM010000007.1:12974-15143 GCA_964568515.1 uncultured Chitinophaga sp.
GAAATTCTAATTACTGACCAGCTTTACGCCGGGATTTAAATATAAAAAAACAGATTCCGGAATTTAATAAATCAATTTTTTTTCAGTTGAAAAGATTATTTGAATGACCTAACTTTATTAGAGTACAATTAGATCTTATCTTGTACTAAAAGGAAATTTGCCCAATCTAAGGAAATAATACAATCAATTCAAAATAAAATAATACAAACAGGATTAAATTAATTTAACATGAAAAAAAACAGACTAACGTTTTCAATGCTTCTTGTGCTTACTGTTTTTACAACAGCATTTGCACAAACCGGGAACACTTCTTATAAATTGGGTTCTGCAGAAGGATTTGTTAACAAGCTAACAGGAAAGGGGCTTCAACCTAATAAGGTAATGAACATGGCCTTATCGGCCACCAAATCAATTGATGTGAAAATAATTGATGATCAATCGGAAGGAAAAGAAATCAAAGTTTACGGAGAAGTACAGGGAGCCAAGACATCCATTTTTTATATTTATGGAACAGCTGACGGAATCAAAGGAAAAATCGTGATTGATCGCAAAGAAGGATATGAATTGGCTACCGATCCGCAAACACACGAAGTGATTTTAACCAGTGTGGATATTAATCAGTTGATCTGCATAATGCCTACGGGTAAAGACAATACCAATGCAACCGAAACCTCAGCAGAGATGAATAATGGCAGAAGCGTTGCACAACCGGCTTTCAGCAGTTATCCGGATGCTCCATTTGTTCTTTATCTGGATTTTGACGGAGAATATGTGAATGATTCTTATTGGAACAGCGAAATGGGTGGGGCAAGAAACTGTGCAGGACCCAACTACTCGGATGCCATGATTAAAAATATATGGGCAGGGGTAGCGGAGAAATACCGCCCATGGAACATTAACGTGACAACCGACAGATCCAAGTTTGATGCAAAAACAAAAGCAATGAGACATATGGTCATTTATACCAATAGCTGGGGAAGTGGTGGAGGAGTAGCCGACATTGGTTCTATTGCAAACAATGGTACGGATATCTGTTGGGTTTTCTTTCATAAGCTGGTGAACAATGTGAATGATATGACTGTAACGGCTGCACATGAAGCCGGTCACGCATTCGGATTACAGCACGATGGCAGCACCAATGACGGAAACTATTATAAAGGACAAGGTAACTGGGGACCGATCATGGGTAATAACTATCAGACAGCAAGCAGAGATATCTGGCAATGGAGCAAAGGTGAGTACAATGGAGCAACACATCATGGCGGAACAAACAACTTTCAGGATGATGTGGCCATTATTGCCGGCAATCCTGGTGTTGGTTACCGTACCGATGATCATGGAAACACTGCAACTAATGCAACAGAAATTAAGGCAGAAGCGGATGGAACGGTTCTGGGAGCTAAAAACAACGGTGTGATCACTACCAGAACGGATAAAGACTATTTTAAATTTACAACCAGCGGAGGTACGGTAACATTTCAATTCCAAAGCGGTACCAAAACATGGACAGCGGATGAAGCCGTTTTGGATATTCAAGCAAGATTGCTGGATGATAAAGGAGCAGAAATAGCCCTGTCTAACCCTACGGCTCCATCCGGAACAAACAATGGATTGGATGCAAGCATCTCTAAAAGTGTTGCTGCCGGAACATACTATATTGAAGTAGACGGTGTTGGCTACCTGGATGCCAGAACAACCGGATACTCCGATTATGCTTCTCTTGGATACTATGAAGTCAGCGGAAGCTACCCTCGTTTAACAACAGGAATCCATGAAGTGCCTCAGGGAGCCGATTTTTCTCTTTACCCCAATCCTGCTAACGACAGATTATACATCGCTTTTGCGGATGCTTCCGTACAGGCGAGTGCTGTTAAAATCATGAATACGCTTGGTCAAACCCTGCAATCGTTATCACGGCCTCCATTGCAAAATGGAGTTGATATTAATGGTTTAGCACCTGGGGTATACCTGTTACAGGTTACCGATGAAAAAACACAGGCCATCACGATGAAAAAATTTATAAAAGAATAAAGGTATTGAACCCAATAAGAATAAATAGATGATGCATATCCCGATTGCCGCTGGCAGTCGGGATTTTTTGACGATGATATTATCATAATTTACAATAAATCAGCAATGTGAAATGCTATTTAATTAGGATTAAAATTA
>CAZMRM010000007.1:15153-19403 GCA_964568515.1 uncultured Chitinophaga sp.
TATCCACAGGAAGTAGAAAGAACATGTTTATTTAATTAATAACACAACATAAATGTTTCTACTTCGGTTAACGATTTCTAAGCAAAACCTCTGTTTTTAGTTTACGCTCCACCGTTTACCGGCATCCTGTTTAACACGGTCCAGTAAAATCCAAGTTGCGAGATCTGATTCGAAAAATTTTCAAATTCAATGGGCTTCACTACATAACTGTTGGCTCCCAATGCATAGCAGCGTTCAATATCAGGATCCTCATTGGAAGAGGTAAGGATGATGACCGGGATATTTTTTGTGGAAGGTTCGGACTTGATTCTGGTCAACACTTCAATGCCATCTACTTTAGGCATTTTTAAATCCAGAAAAATAATTTTGGGAGCATCCGTGGATTTTTTTCCATTCAAATCCGAGAAAAAATACCGCAGGGCCTCATCACCATTCTTGAGATGAATAATTTTATTGGTCAAATGGTTTTGTTTTAAAGAATGCATTGCCAGTGTGGCATCATCCATATTATCCTCTATGAGGATGATTTCAATTTCATTAAAATTCATGGGGTTTCTGTTGGTTTGTTCAGTGTAAAATAAAATGTTGCTCCTTTGTCTGGTTCAGAAGTTGCCCAAACCCGGCCCTTGTGTCGGTCTATAATTTGTTTAACAATGGAAAGACCAATGCCGTTTCCTTCAAATTCACTTTCATCATGCAGTCGTTGAAAAACACCGAACAGCTTGTTGTAAAATTTCATATCAAAACCGTTTCCATTATCTTTAACATAGTAAATGATTTCTCCGTTTTCTGTCAGTGCACCAATCTCAACTACTGGTTGCACTTTTAATGCTGAGTATTTTGCAGCATTGGAAATTAAATTGGTATACACTTGTGCAATCAGGTTGGGATCACTAAAAGCCATAGGCAGCTCCTTTATGATATATTCTGTTTTTAGATCATTGGTTGCCATGCGTAAATCGGTGATCACCGATTTCACCATCTCATTCATGTTGACTTCTTTTTTCTGTAGGGCTACCCGTTCCAGCCGGGAAAGTGCCAGCAAATCATCAATAAGCTGTCCCATCTTCTTCGAGTTCTTAATTACGGCATCCATCATATTATGGCCCCGCTCGTCCATACCAGCGGAATAATCATTCTTTAAAATATTTACATAACCATGAATGGCCCGGAGTGGTGCTCTTAAATCGTGTGAAACCGAATATGTAAATGCTTCCAGTGCTTTAACCGAGTTGGCAAGGTTTAGATTGAGGCGTTTATGTTCTTCTTCTGCTTGTTTTCGCCGGGATATATCTGCTATAAAAGCAATGAATAAAAATTTTCCATCCGATTTGATAGCAGAGATGCTTAGTTCAATAGGAAATTCTTCTTTGTTTTTGCGAACAGCAGAAAGTTCCACTGTTTTATTAATTACCGGTCCCTCACCGGTATGAAGAAAATGCTTGATGCCGTCATAATGAGCTTTTATATGACGCTGGGGCATGATCAGCTCGTGCATGGGTTGATGCATTACTTCTTCTGCCGACCAGCCAAAAATGATCTCCGACTTTTTATTCCATTTCACAACCTTTCCTTCTTCGTTTATTACAATCACAGCATTGGGTGCATTTTGAAGCAAGGTCTCAATTTGTGCATTGCTTTCCTGCAAGGTTTCCAGCCGGTATTCATTGAGTGCAATAGCAGACTGTAGCTCTTCCGAAAGTGAATTGAGTGCCAAAGCAATGGCATCAATCTCATCTCCGTTAGGACTTATTTCTGCTTTTTCCGAAAAATCGAGGAGGGTGTATTTTAACAGGATATTCATTGTTTTTTCAACCCGCTTCTGGTAATCGCTGGTTTGTTGTGTAAGTGTCTCCCGTTTGATTGCAAGCTTGTTTAAGGTATCAATGATTGTATCCAGCTCATCGTTTTTTCCGGAGGTCTTTTCCTGAAAGCTGTATTCTCCTTTGCCGTATTTCTGAAGCATGTTCAGAATTTTAGCAATACGCGGATCTGTAGGAAAAGCGTTCGAATCAGCCATTTCTTAAATAGTTATAGATACTGTTTTATCCAGTTGGTAGCCTCCCGTTCATTTGAAAACATTTTTACAGGATAGGACGGTGGTTTAAAACCAAAAAATAAATTTGCAATCATGCGTGTAATGTGCGATGAGGTGATCAATGCCATTGCTTTGGTAATATTCGCTATTTCGCTCGCAACAATATCTCTTTCTTCTTTACTGGCGGGTTTGGATTTAGGGTTAATTTCTACCACCATGCATATCTTTTCCCTGCCAACAATCTCTTTGAATTTATTCATGTCCTGTTTCATCTGTTCAGCGCTTAATTCCTGTGATATACCGATCTTGGGAGTGGAATAAACGATACCGTCTTTGATCCATATAATGGAGGAAGGCATTTCATGTGTTTGTATACCTGCTGGAATATCCATAAGTTGAATGAATAAGTAAACAATTATTTAATCAAAATGAACCAGACACTGTTTAATCAAATTAAAGCAAAAAAGGTAAAAAAGATGCTGAGGTTTAAATAGAAATTAATAAGGCTAATATAATCTAAAATCATGTTTAACTGAAAGAAAGAGAAAAACTTTTCTCCTGATGTACAATTCAATTTTTAATACATCGTTCTGAACACTCCCTTTTCCGGTCTGTGCGCCTCATCATATGGTCATTGTATCACGACTTTAGGAATTATTCGTAGGTAAAGCTTGCTTTTCAGCGCTTTCTGAACAATTAAAAGTTTTGGTGCAAAGTACCGGATACTTATTGAATATTTTCAGTTTCAATCGTAAAAGGCGGTTATAAACTCTTTATTTTAACCAGAAACATTCTTTTAGTATTAATAAAGGATTTAAAACAGTACATTTACATTGCAGATTGCTATTGAATATAAAATAAACCCGTTACGCGGTATTAAATAGGCGGGCTGCTAAAATTGACCTTACCAGAATTCTAAATCTTGAAATAATAAATAATCTGGCAGTTTCGCAAGAAACAGGCAAAACGATCCGGGTCTTCTCCTGTTATTTCTAAATCACCATATATTATCTACATGAATACCACAGATAAAGCTTCCTTTGAAACCATTTCTTCATTAGAAGCTCAGTTGCAAGACGTTAAAAGGGAACTAAAAGAAGTAAAGGTTTGTAATCAGCAGTATAAAGCAATGCTAATGCAGTCGCCTTTTGCTTTTTCGCTGCTAAAAGGAAAAGAGATGGTGATCACAATAGCTAACGGCCTGATGAAAGAGTTTTGGGGTACAGCAGCAGATGTGGAAGGAAAAAGGATCTTAGAAATTTTACCGGGTTTTACAGGCCAACTTTATTTAGAACTGATAGAAAACGTTTACAAGACAGGTATTCCATATGAAGCCAAAGAATTATCGGTAAAATTGAACCGGCGTGGTAAAATGGAAAGTTTGCATTTTAATGTTGCCCTGTATCCTTATTATGAGGGTGATGGGAATATAGCAGGAGTCATTACGATGGCGTATGAAGTAACGGAGATGATACTTGCCAAAAGGAAAAAGGAAGAAAATGGATTATATTTCAGGTTAATGGCTGACTTAATGCCATCAAAAGTAAGCAATGCAGATGCGGAAGGTAATTTATTGTATTTTAATAAGCAATGGCTTGACTATACGGGAATGGGTTTCCAGGAATTAAAAAAAATCGGATATCATAAAATTATACATCCTGAAGATTTGGAAGAGTTTCAAAAACGATTCGCTAAAGCTTCAGAAGCCGGAAACATTTTAGAAATGGAAATGCGTTTTCTTAATAAAGACGGGGTTTATAAATGGCACTTGAATCTTGCAGTTCCTGTAAAAGATAAAGAAGGCAAAATAACAATGTGGTTGGGTAGTACCACTGAAATGCATCAGCAAATGATGCAAAAGGTAACATTGGAACAAGCGATAAATAAAAGGACAAAGGAACTGGAATACGCCAATAAAGAACTTGTTCTGCAAAGTGACGAGAAAGAAAAACGTGCGGCAGAGTTGGTTATTGCAAATAAGGAGTTGGCTTTTCAAAACGATGAGAAAGAAAAACGAGCCAAAGAATTAACAAGAGCCAATAAGGATTTAAGGGTCTTCACTTATATTTCCAGTCATGATTTACAGGAACCTTTACGTAAAATACAGGTTTTTGTAACGCGTATTCTTGATAAGGAAGAAAACAATTTATCTGATGAAGGGAAAGATCAGTTTAAACGGGTAATCAAAATAGCAAAGCGTATGCAGACCTTA
>CAZMRM010000007.1:19413-26119 GCA_964568515.1 uncultured Chitinophaga sp.
TGAAAATTTGGATCTTCACCTGATTCTGAAAGAGGTGATAAAAGAGTTGGACATGGAGATAATGGAAAAAAAGGCCATTGTTGAAATTAGAAAATCCTGTTCGATCAGTGTTATACCTTCACTGTTTCGACAGCTCATGAAAAATATAATCAGTAATGCGCTTAAATTTTCAAACCCGGAAATTGCTTCACACATAATTATAGACTGTACAATAGCGATGGGCAGTGAATTAAACAATAGTTGCTTATCCGATAGAGAAGAAAAGTTAATGCCAACTAAAAATTACTGTCATATCTCCGTTAAGGATAATGGTATTGGATTCGACCTTCAATATAGAGAGCTTATTTTTGAAGTTTTTCAGCGGCTGAATGGCCAGGAAGATTTTGAAGGAACAGGTATCGGACTTGCTATCTGTAAAAGGATTGTTGAAAATCACAATGGTGTTATTACCGCGGTTGGAAAGTTACACGAAGGGGCAAGATTCGATATTTACTTACCTGTTCAGTTCAGGTGATTCACCACCGTGTTCGAGTAAATTTTTTTTTAAATAATGATATAAACAAAAATAATTATAAGTGAGTATCGGAAACTTTATACCAAGCAATACTATTTTTCTTTTTTTCTTGAAAAAAAGAAAAAGAAGAGAATAAATTTGGTACAAAGTTTCCGATACACACTTATACAAAATAACTCAAGATGATCAGATTATTTTTCCTATTCCTGCTTATGTGCTCCTGGGTTTCTTGTGAAACAACTGATGATTCAAAAAAAAATTCAGAGGAATCTGTTAATGGCACAAAAGAGCTGAATAGTGCCGGATGGTTGTTTGAAAGGGTGGAAGGAAGCAAGCTGGTTTTTCAAAATGGAAATGCAGTTGAAACAAAATTGTTTGATTTAAAATACGTCGGACAGCTTGAAGTGGCCGACAAAGCACCTTATCTCATTTTTTCGGGTCGCTATTGCAGCAATTGTGATGCAATAATTTCCATTTATGTGTATTCACCCAGTGATAAACAGTTACAAGTGGAGCGGGGGCAAAACCGCTATCAATATCCTGGTGTGGTCAGGGATTATCACACTGATCGTATCCGGTATTCATCCCGTGCATTTTACGGACAGGTGATGGAAAACACAAACGGAATCGTTTGGTATGAAAGCCGTATAATGGAGAATGGCGAAAATGGAGACTTTGTTTATTTAGTGAACCTGAAAAATGGAGAGCTGAAAGATACCATTTATCCATACAATGGAGAAATGGATCAAACAATGGCACTGCTTAAAAAAGGTGTTTGTAAAGAAATCCCCGGAAGACACTACACCAGTGAACCCTGAATTGTCCGTTGAACCAGAATTTCTGTCTTGTTGTCCGCTTTCCTTCCTTTTCTGATACTTTTTTATCACCTTTGCATACTATTTTAACACAGTTCTCAAAAAACACATTATTGAATTCACATGATGGTGACAACCACAGTAAAAAACAAAACGCTTCAGGATCTGGCGGCGCTTATTGACCAGAATAAGGAAGAACTGATCCGGCAAAACAGGCTGGATCTGGAATTGGCTTCCAACCAGGATCATACACTCATGGATCGTTTAAAGGTGGATGATAAAAAAGTAAAAAGCATGATGGCTGCAATTGAAGAGGTGATTGACCTGGATGACCCTCAGGGGGCTTTGTTGAGCCGATACGATCATCCTAACGGTATGACAGTGGAAAACAAAGTGGTTCCTTTTGGCCGCATTCTCATCATTTATGAATCCCGCCCGGATGTGACCATAGAAGCTGCCATCAGTGCCTTTAAAGCAGGCAATCGTATTTATTTAAAGGGAGGAAAAGAAGCCAGGAACTCCAACCTGTTCCTGATGTCTCTTTGGAAACAGGCATTGGAAGCTAATCAGCTGTCATCCGATCTGGTAACTTATCTGGATATTGACAGAGATGAAACACAGCGTCTCCTGAAAGAAAACACCTACAAGCTGGATCTTATCATTCCACGCGGCGGCGATGGACTTATTAATTACATTCGTCAACATACGTCTGTTCCGCTTATCATCAGCGGCAGGGGAAATAATTTTGTATATGTTCATGACAATGCGGACTTGCAAACAGCAACACAGATCATTCTCAACGGCAAGAGCCGTTTGAGTGTTTGTAATGCTACTGATAAAGTATTGTTCAATAAAAATATTCCGCAGTTAAAAGAAAAAATGCAGGACATCATTGATGCAGCTGTCAACATGGGACTTGAAGTGATTGGAGATGGAATGTTTTTTAAAAACTTTCGGCATATTCAACCAATGAAAGATGTTTCGATCTATGCAGAGGAATTTTTATCATCCAAAATTTTATTTGCACTGACCGATGATGAAGCAGCTGCGATTGTGATGATCAATACATACTCCGGCGGACATTCTGCTACGATCGTTAGTGCTGATGAAACTTCGGCTATGCAGTTTCAGCAGGAAGTGGATTGTGCAGCTGTGTATCATAATGCCTCTACACGTTTCACGGATGGCGGACAGTTTGGATTTGGGGCAGAGATTGCTATCAGTACACAGAAATTGCATTTTCGCGGACCGGTAGGACTTGCACAGCTTGTAACAAATAAATGGTTCATTTCCGGAAACGGACAAGTAAGAAATTAGCATGAAAAACAAAATTGTTGTAAAGATCGGAACGTCTACCTTAACAGCAGGGACCACCAAAATATCAAGAGGGAAAATTGAAGATATTGCCCGTCAGCTCGAAAAATTAAAAGCAACGTATGATATTGTCATTGTATCATCAGGTGCTATTGCTACTGCCAAGCAATTTGTAAACATGGAAAAATGGGGAAATTCGGTTCCTTCCAAACAGGCGCTTTCAGCCATTGGTCAGCCCAAACTGATGCAGATATATACTGAGGTGTTTAATGATTTTCATCTGAACATCGCTCAATGCTTAATGACCTATAAGGATTTTGATAATGATGTTTCCCGTGCCAATACTACCAATACCATCAATGAATTACTTTCCAATGGCTATATCCCCATCATCAATGAAAATGATACCACTGCAGTGGAAGAACTTATATTGGGTGATAATGATAAACTTTCTGCATTGGTGGCAACCCTTATTGATGCTGATAAACTCATCATTGTTTCAGATATTGATGGTCTTTTTGATAAAAATCCCAAATTATATACAGATGCCGCTCTTATTCCTGAAATCAGCGATTTACAAGCCATTGAGAAATATATCGAAGAAAAAGAAAATGGATTGGGTACAGGTGGTATGACCTCAAAAATTGCTGCCATCAAAATTTGTTTCCGTAAAAACATCATGGTGTACCTTGTAAATGGCTCTCGCCAGCATTTTATTGAGGACAGCCTCAATGGAAAAATGAAATTTACCAGGTTCATTCCTCCTTTAGTGATCGGTAGCTGAGGGGCACTGATTGAATAATCCATTATTTTTTTCCAAACCCTATTCGTTTATCAGATCATAAACGGGGTAGAATGGAAATAGTATGCAGCGCCTCAGATCTGAAAAGGCCACAATCTACGCTAAATCTTTGGTTGACGCAGTACAGAACAGTGTCCGCACTGCATCTTTTAGTGCCGGAAGAGGGTATAATAATATAATTGCCTGATTAACACAGCGTGAAGAAATATTACATTCATGAAACGCCTGCCAAATGCTGTAAGTGCAGGTAATGACCAGTTTTTAGATGCTATACGGTCTGGTTGGATGTTGAAAAATTGTAAAAAAAATTGAAATCATACAGGCGGATTAAAGAATATGTGGGGATTTGTCCACATAAAAATATTTTCTCTTTTTACTTATGGGGCTGATTTTGTGTAATTTCTTAAACAAGAATCATTTTGTTTTTCTTTTTGGTTTCTGAAAGAAACAGCAATTAACTTTTTTAAATTCTAATTTCAAAGGAAAGATAATAAATTGTTTGTAAATCTTATATTTACTTATATCTTTGAAAAGTTGATAAAAACGGTATCAAATTTTACTATAAATAGTATAAAGTATTTATATGGATTCATTTGTCATCGCCCCTACAGAGGACACACCTGCAATAAATTTTAATACCATTGCAAATCACTTTATCATTTCGGGTGCCTCCCGTCCGGAGAATTCCAGAACATTTTATACACCCATCGTCAATTGGGTGACGGCTTATGAAATGGAAATGGAAAAACGAAAAAAAGCCGGTGATCACATACCGCTGATTTTCGTATTTAAATTTGATTATTTTAATTCATCTTCTGCTAAATTTATTTTGGATATCCTGCTGATCCTGAAAAGATTTGTTGCCGAAGGCTACCCTGTTAAAGTAGAATGGACATGCGATAAACGCGATGAAGATATGTTGGATATGGGCAAGGAATTTTCTGATTTAGCAGAAATGCAGTTTGACTATATTTTATATTGAAGCCTTTTGAAACGACTATCGATTTTTTTTTACATCCTTTTTTTCCTTCCGGTGGTATTGTTTTCACAGGCCACTAAGAATCACGCTGCACCCTTTACGCTATTCGGAAAAATTATACTCGATAAAAAACCGGTGGAAAATGTCACGGTAGAGCTTCTCAAAAACGGACAATTATTGAAAAAGATAGTGACCACTAAAAATGGAAAGTACTCTTTTGATATGAACCAGGATACGGTCAATAAAAAAAATGAGTATGTGATTCATGTGATCAAGGAAGGAACTGTTCCCAAAACGCTCATTGTAAATACCTATATTCCCAAAGAAGAGTATGATGACAATACATTTGAATATGTACTGGAAATCACATTGGTACCTACCACGGTAAATGATGTAGTGATTCAGCGTCCATCGGCAAAAATAAAATGGAACCAAAATGAAAATAATTTTGGGTTGGATCAGGTATATGCTAAAATTATTCAGAAGGAAGAAGAAAAATTGAATGCCGATCCGGATAAATACCTGCAGGCACTTGCCGAAAAAATGAAAAAAGAAGAGGAAGATAAAAGAAATGAGGAACAGAGAAGGAAAAAAGAAGACACTGATAAAAAAATAAGAGAGGAATTGGCCAGAAAGACAGCGGAACAAGAGGCTGTTTTAGCAGAAAAAAAGAAACAGGATGTAAAGGAAAATCTGAAAAACAACCTGAATACTATTAAAAATGAACTCAATACTATTGCCAAAGTAAATGACACCATAAAAAAGAAGGTGCCGGTTATTGCAGAGCAGCCGGTAACAAATCATACGGAAACATTTAATGACCCCAAGAATTATGAATTAAAAAAAGCAACCATTGACCTGATGGAGAGAAAGGTGAAAACGGAGAAAAAGAAAAACGATAACCTGATTGTGAAGTATGAAACAAGCAATGTAATGAGTAGTTTGCTGGATGCAGTTGATGAACACGATAAAAGCAAGAAAAATAAATGAAGAAGTTTATAATACGGCAGCATAGTATGAACAGGATCATGTTACTATGCTTTATTTTTACACTTTTTTTGAATTTTACCACTGCCCAAACGCTTAATCTCAATCAGTTTGGTATCGAAGAAGGGTTGCCCCAGTCCAGCATCTACACAATGTTGCAAGGACAGGATGGAAGCATATGGGTAGGAACGATGAACGGCGTTAGTAAATACAATGGATTAAACTTCGAAAATTTTAACAAAAAGGATGGCCTTACCGAAAACAGGGTGACCTCTTCCATGCAGGATAAAGAAGGAAACATCTGGTTTGGACATTGGTCGGGTGGCATTAGTTCTTATAATAGTTCAACAAAAACATTTTCAGAAATTATTCCCGGAGAAATAAAACTCTCCAAAACAATTACCTGCATACTTCAGGATAGAGCCGGAAACATTTGGATAGGAACAAAAGGTGAGGGACTTATTAAACGGGAGAACGGAAACTTTAAAGCGTATACCACAACAGACGGCCTTAGTAGCATGACCATCAATGCCCTGTTGCTGCGTAAGGATGGCACATTATGGATAGGTACAGAAAACGGAATAACCGTTTACACTAATAAATTTGCTGCGGAAAATATTGTTCCTTCAAAATCAGTTACTTCCTTTCTGGAAGACAGCAAAGGAAATAGCTGGGTTGGTACAGCCGATCAGGGGGTGTTCAGAATTACAACAACAGGAGAAAAAAAGAATTTTACCACTGCTGCAGGGCTGGTCAGTAATAGTATTAAGGTACTTTTTGAAGCACGCAACGGTGCCGTCTTTATAGGAACAAACAGTGGAGGTATTTCCAAATATACACCACAACTGGAAGTTGAAAATTACAAAGGTTCTTTGTTTACAACCATTTCTACCCGGCATGGCTTAAGCAATGATCACATATATTCCATTATACAGGATCGTGAAAAAAATATCTGGATCGGTACACAGTTAAATCTTAACCAGTATTTTGATGAACAATTTGAAATTTTTGGAGAAAATGATGGATTAAAAAATAGCCTCGTATGGTCAGTCATTCAGGACAAAAACAAGAATTTTTGGATCGGAACGGAAGGAGGATTGGTAAAATTTATTCCGGATATTCATAGCAGTGGTTCCAGAGCGGAGGCGTCATCCGGTAACAGGGTGCGTCATCAGTTTATAAATAAAACCGGCCGCCAGGAAGAAGTATTAAACACCGGCTCACTTTATGAAGATGCATCCGGAAACATCTGGTATACTGATTTTGGAAAAGGAGTAACATGTTTTAATCCTGTT
>CAZMRM010000008.1:0-21671 GCA_964568515.1 uncultured Chitinophaga sp.
CGGTTCATAAAATTAGAGAAAGTAACCAAAATTACAAAGTCGAATTGTATATTTGCCGAAATCAATTCAATGGATTCACTTACGCATATCGTACTGGGGGCAGCTATAGGAGAAGCTGTATTAGGGAAAAAAATAGGTCGAATGGCAATGTTATGGGGTGCATTAGCAGATACAATTCCTGATTTTGATGTATTTGGTTCACCTTGTATTTCTGAAGCCCAGCAATTGCTGGTACATAGAGGATTTACACATTCTTTCCTGTTTCTTCTGATTCTGTCACCGTTATTGGGCCTTATTTTTAGCAAAATTTTTAAGCAATCGGATGTTACCCGAAAAGAATGGACATTATTATTTTTCCTGGGATTATTTACACATGTTTTGCTGGATTCACTTACGGCATACGGAACAGGATGGTTTGAGCCATTTAGTCACTATCGGGTAACATTTAATACCATTTTTGTTGCAGATGTCTTTTATACAGTTCCTTTTTTAATTTGTGTATTGATTGCTTTAATTGCTAGAAATGGTTCTTCTAAAAGGGTGAAGTGGAACAAGGCAGGATTAATCATTAGTACCTTATATCTTTGTTTTACGATTGTCAATAAATGGCATGTGCATAATCAAGTCAATGATGCTTATCACAAAAAAAATATTGCGACCAATGACATGGTAACCACACCTACACCCTTGAATAATTTTCTTTGGATGACCTATGCTGCTGATAGTACAGGTTATTGGATGGGGTATTATTCCATTTTTGATAAAACCAACAATATTGAATTTTTTAGAGTACAAAAAAATGATTCGTTATTAAAACCATATGAAAGCGAGGAGTCGGTTAAATTATTGAAGCAGTTTTCGAAAGGGTATTATTGTTTGACCACCAATGATAATCATGAAGTGTATTTTAATGATCTCCGTTTCGGGCAGGCTGGAGGCTGGAATGGAGCCGACCCTGCTTTTGTTTTTTCATTCAAACTGGCAGATGATGGTAAAAGTCAGCAATCGCTGGATCGCGCAAAATTTAAAACATCTGTAAGCGAGGTGTTTTTTTCTCTTGTGCAACGAATAAAGGGGATATAGTCCACCTGGTTAATTTTGCTCTTTGGCCCTGTTTTTTACAAACAGATGTATCCAGATGAGTCTGGAATATCTGTAAAACAAAGGCATCATCAGAATCAGCAATGCTGAAAAAAGTATCAGGAATGGAATTGTTTCCATACCAAGCCATGTGCTGAACAATACATAAAGAACAATTCCAAAACCAACTGTTAAGGCATAGCTAACATAGGCAGAACCAAAATAAAAACCTGTTTCCCGTTTAAAATCTTCATTACAAACACCGCATCGGTTGTTCATCCGGGCAAATTGTTTCAGGTCATAAGGATTATTGGTTTCAAAAAAATTTCCTTTGTGACAGGCCGGGCATTTGTTGTTTAAAATGCTGTACAATTTAGATTGATAATAACTCATACATGAAAATGGTTTTAGGCAAAGGTACAAATAAAGTGTGTTTGAAAGAGGTAGTAATACTTATTAACCAGCTTTTAAACCAATGCTGCTGATGATTATAAGCCTTTTTTTATTACCTTTGTGCCCTAATTTCAATAAAATGATTTCAGTAAATTCAGTAACAGTATCGTTTGGTGGGTATGATTTATTCGATAACGTAAGTTTTTTGGTTAATCCTAAAGACCGTATCGGACTTGCGGGAAAAAACGGTGCTGGAAAATCCACCATGTTGAAGTTACTTTCAGGACTGCAAAATCCATCAAAAGGCGAGATATCCAAACCCAATGATTTTAGAATTGGTTATTTACCCCAAGACATGATTCATCAGCATGGAAGAACCGTGTTTGAAGAAGCTTCCACTGCTTTTGAAGAGATTCAAAAATTAGAAGCAAGACTTGGAGTAATTACACATGAATTGGAAACACGCACAGATTATGAAAGTGAATCCTACATGAATTTAATCAGCGAACTTACCGATGTTAATACTCGCCTGGATATTATAGGAGCGGGAAACAGGGAAGAAGAGATTGAGAAGATATTGAAAGGACTTGGTTTTGAACGAACCGATTTTCACCGTCCTACTTCTGAATTCAGCGGCGGATGGAGAATGAGGATCGAATTAGGGAAATTATTGCTTCAGAAACCGGATTTACTGTTATTGGATGAGCCAACGAATCACTTGGATATTGAATCCATTCAATGGCTGGAAGAAACGATGGGACTTTTTGCCGGAGCTATTGTATTGATTAGTCACGACAAGCAGTTTCTGGATAATGTAACTACACGAACCATTGAAATTTCCAATCAGAAAATTTACGATTATAAAACCAATTATTCCAAATATCTTGTTTTGCGTCAGGAGCGTAAAGAACAGCAAGAGTCAGCTGCTAAGAATCAGCAGAAAATAATTGATCAAACGGAAGCATTGATTGATAAATACAGGGCAAAAGCAAGTAAAGCCGCCTTTGCACAATCTTTAATCAAGAAACTCGACCGGATGGAAATAGTGGAAGTTGATGAAAGTGATACATCAACGATGACCTTTCGTTTCCCGCCTCCGGCACATTGCGGTAAAATTGTATTAACCGTAGAAAATGCCGGAAAAGTTTATGGAGAAAAACGAATTTTTAAAGATGCAAACTTTATCCTGACCAAGGGAGACAAGATAGCACTTGTGGGTCGTAACGGAGAAGGAAAGAGTACCATGATGAAGATGATTGCCCAACAAACCGACTTTGAAGGGACCGTACAGTTGGGACATAATGTAATGATGGGATATTTTGCACAGGATCAGGCAGAGAAGCTGGATCCTAACAAAACCGTTTTTGAAACAATTGATGAACTTGCTGTTGGAGAAATCAGAAAACAGGTAAGGACCTTATTAGGTTCATTCTTGTTTGGAGGCAATGATATTGATAAAAAGGTAAGAGTACTGAGTGGGGGTGAAAGAGGGCGTTTGGCATTGTGTAAATTGTTACTTCAACCCTATAATTTCCTTATTCTGGATGAGCCAACGAATCACCTTGATATTCGGAGTAAAGAGGTGTTGAAAAAAGCTGTAATGGCTTATGAAGGTACGATCATTATCGTTTCCCACGACCGTGATTTCCTTACAGATCTGACGGATAAAATGTATGAATTTAAAAATGGTCAGGTAAAAGAACATTTGGGTGGAATAGCCGAATTCATGGAAAAAATAAAAATGAACCGTCTTGCTGAAATGAATTCCAAGAGTCCTTTTATTAAAGCAAAGGAAGAAGTAAAAGCAGAAAAGCCCAAAGCACCTACCCGTAATGAAGACCGGGAAAAGGAGCTAAAGCAGTTAAAGTCAACGATTAGTAAAGTAGAAAAGGAAATTGAGCGACTTGAAAATGAGATCGCTCAATTTGATAAAAAGCTGGCCGATCCTGATGAGTACCAAAAAGTAATGAACGATAAAGCTACTTTTGCCCATTACGAACAAATGAAAAAACAATTGGAAAAGGAAATGCAGAATTGGGAAGAATTACAGGCAAAGTTAGACCAATGATGCTTTTTGATAACCTGGAACCCCATTTAATAAAGAGAATTGTAGAATAATTAAAAAAAATTGATTTATATCCATATAAATCCATACATTTGCTTCCGAAAATGAAAAACAATTTACATTTACATCATCATCATACTTCTCTAAACGGGTTGCGGATGCTGTATTGTGTAAACTAGAAAAGATATTTGTTACATGTAATAATACAAAAGGGTTCCGCAGCAATGCAGAACCCTTTTTCATTTTAAGAAAAAAGGTGCTATAAAACAGAAACAATGGAAAAAAGATTAAGAATTGCAATTCAAAAATCAGGAAGACTGAATGAGAATTCAATAAAGATTTTAAAAGAAGCAGGAATTGAATTCGATAACGGATTAAATAAGTTGAAAGCATCTGCTTTCAATTTTCCGCTTGAAGTATTTTTTTTAAGAGATGACGATATTCCGCAGTATGTAGAAGATGGTGTTGCAGATATAGGTATAGTAGGAGAAAATGTAGTACTTGAAAAAAATAAGGAATTAAGAATTGTGGATAAACTGGGTTTTGGTAAATGCCGTTTGTCTATTGCCATTCCTAAAGATCATAAGTATACAACCATTGAAGATTTAAATGGAAAGCGTATTGCAACAACCTATTCAACCATCCTCTCTAAATATTTAAAAAAGAATAAAATCTCAGCAGAAATTCACGAGATCAGTGGCTCTGTTGAGATCGCACCAAGTATAGGTTTGGCTGATGCGATCTGTGACCTGGTAAGCTCCGGTAGTACACTATTTACGAATGGATTAAAGGAAGTAGAAATAATTCTAAAATCAGAAGCGGTATTGGTTGCAAATAAGAAACTGAGCAACTTCCAACAGAAAATCCTGGATAAACTCTTGTTTCGCATCAATGCTGTACGTAAAGCAAAAACTAATAAATACATATTGATGAATGCTCCAAACAATAAGCTGGATGCCATTTGTAAAGTGCTACCTGGTATGAAAAGTCCTACGATTCTTCCATTGGCTGAAACAGGCTGGAGTTCGGTTCACTCCGTTGTGCAGGAAGATCAGTTTTGGGATATTATTGAAAAGCTGAAATCAAACGGTGCTCAAGGAATTTTGGTAGTACCCATTGAGAAAATGATTATTTAACAGATTATACAACGATAGATATGAAAGTAGTCAAATACCCGTCAGAATCCAGTTGGGAGGAGCTTCTTAAAAGACCTGCCTTTAATACTGCTTCTCTGGAAAATACTGTTAGCAATGTATTGGCAGATGTAAAAAAAAATGGAGATGTTGCGATCAGAAAATATACATTAGAATTCGACAAAGCTGATTTAACCGAATTTCAGGTTACATCCGGAGAATTTGACGAAGCAGCAGCCAGCATCACAAATGAATTAAAAGCAGCAATAGCAATAGCAAAAAATAATATTGAAAGCTTTCATCAGGCACAAAAAGAAAAAATAATAGCGATCGAAACGCAACCAGGAGTGAAATGCTGGCGAAAATCGGTAGCAATTGAAAAGGTAGGATTGTATATTCCAGGAGGTACTGCACCATTGTTTTCTACTGTCTTAATGCTCGCAATTCCGGCAACTGTGGCAGGGTGTAAGGAGATTATCCTTACATCTCCGCCATCAAAAAATGGAAAACTTCCCCCGGCCATATTGTACACAGCCCGGTTGGTTGGTGTTACCAAGGTATTTAAAATAGGAGGCGTGCAGGCAATTGCAGCAATGGCTTATGGGACCGCTTCTATTCCTCAGGTATCCAAAATATTTGGACCGGGTAATCAGTATGTGACTTGTGCCAAACAGTTGATCAATAAAGAGGGTGTTGCCATAGATATGCCTGCGGGGCCTTCCGAAGTTGCTATAATAGCTGATGAAACCTGTGTTCCGGAGTTTGTTGCTGCAGATTTGTTATCGCAAGCCGAGCATGGTATCGATTCTCAAGTCATTCTGGTTTCAAATCGTGAAGAAATAATTGATAGTGTTCAAATAGAAATACAAAAGCAATTGGTTCAACTTCCCCGAAAAGATATAGCCATTAAAGCACTGGAAAATAGTAAGGCAATCCTTGTAAAAACAAAAGAGGAAGGATTGACTCTTTTAAATGCATATGCACCGGAACATTTAATTATTGTTTGCAGCAACAGTGAGGAGTTAGCAGAAAAAGTGGTGAATGCCGGTTCTGTATTTATCGGAAATTATTCTTGCGAAAGTGCCGGTGACTATGCTTCCGGAACCAATCATACACTTCCGACAAACGGCTATGCTAAAGCTTACAGTGGGGTTTCTGTTGATAGTTTTGTGAAAAAAATCACCTATCAGCAGCTGACAAAAGAAGGAATACAAAAAATCGGATCTGTCATTGAATTAATGGCAGAAGCAGAAGGACTACATGCCCATAAAAATGCGGTATCAATTCGTCTTCGCTAAGGCTACGACGAACACAGTCGTCTTCGCTAAGGCTATGACGAATAGGCCAGTTTCATCAAAGTTACAACGAACATGATCGACTTTGTGAGGGTGGGGTAACACGATCGGTTCAACTAACGATAAATACAGTTAATTGCCGGTAAGCAGAATGAACAACAGTAGTATTAGTAATAAAATCATTAACAGCTAACATTAAAATACATTCTTATGAGTTTCGATTTAAATTCTATCCTTAGAGAGAACATAAAAAAATTGGTTCCTTATTCATCAGCAAGAGATGAATATAAAGGGACGGAAGGCGTATTTCTAGATGCAAACGAAAATTCGTTTGGTTCACCGTTGCCGGAAAATGAAACACAGTATAATCGTTATCCTGACCCTTTACAATTGGCTGTGAAGGAAAAACTAAGTAAGATAAAAGGGTTACCTGTAGAGAATATTTTTCTGGGAAATGGAAGTGATGAAGCCATTGATATTTTATTCAGAGCATTTTGTAATCCTGGAAAGGATAATGCAATAATTTGTCCGCCAACTTATGGAATGTATGAAGTCTCTGCAACTATTAATGATGTAGAGATTATGAAAGTCCCATTGACTCCGGAAACATTTCAACTGGATACGGATAAAATTTTAAAAGCAATCAATGAAAGAACCAGGTTGATATTTATATGTTGCCCAAATAATCCAACCGGAAATGGTGTAAAATGGGAATCGGTTAAAATGATCCTTGAAAAATTCAACGGGATTGTTTTGGTAGATGAAGCGTATATTAATTTTGCCACTTATCAGAGCCTGATACCGAAATTATTGCAACATCCCAATCTGGTAATTATACAAACACTTTCAAAGGCTTGGGGAATGGCTGGCCTTCGTGTAGGAATGGCATTTGCATCACAGGTAATTATTGATGTATTCAACAAAATCAAAGCTCCTTATAATATCAATGCCGCTTCTCAGAAACTTGCACTGGAAGCATTAAATAATATTGAAAAGGTCAACTCCTGGATCAAAGAAATTGTGATAGAAAGAGAAAAATTGTCGGAGCAACTTTCCAGCTTGCCATTTGTTTTAAAAACTTATCCAAGTGAAGCTAATTTTATCCTGATAAAAACAAATGACCCCAAACGCATTTATAAATACCTTACAGATAATAAAATCATTGTACGTGACCGCAGTAGTGTTACCCTGTGTGAAGGGGCCTTACGTATTACTGTGGGGACCAAAGAAGAAAATAAACAATTAATGGAAAAACTGAAAACATATAAATCGTAAGCTGTTAAGTATGAAAAAGGTATTATTCATAGATCGTGATGGGACTCTGATATGGGAACCACCGGTAACGTTTCAGATAGATGGTTTTGATAAATTTAAATTTTTGCCTGGTGTAATTACCTGGTTGGGTAAAATTGCCCGTGAACTGGATTACGAATTAGTAATGGTTACCAATCAGGATGGATTAGGAACGGATAGTTATCCCGAAGATACCTTCTGGCCCGTCCATAACTTTATGATGCAGACATTGGAAAGTGAAGGGATTGTATTCTCAGAAGTGTGTATCGACCGTTCTTTTGAATCGGAAAACAAGCCAACCCGCAAACCGAATACAGGACTTCTTACCAAGTATTTGAAGGGAGACTATGATTTAAAGAATTCGTTAGTCATAGGGGATCGTCTCACCGATGTAAAATTAGCGAAGAACCTGGGAAGCAAAGCCATATTGATTAAAAATTATGATAAGCCTGATGGCTGGGAAGAGCAGATAGCATTGGTAACAACAACCTGGGAAGAGATCTATAAATTTTTGAAGGCCCCAGATCGTAAAATCAAGCATACCCGAAAAACAAAGGAGACAGCTATTCAAGTTGAATTGAACCTGGATGGAAACGGAAAAGCAGAGGTTTCTACAGGCATTGCTTTTTTTGATCACATGCTGGATCAAATAGCAAAACATGGAAACATAGATCTGACCATTCAGGCAAAAGGAGATTTGCACATAGATGAGCACCATACAATAGAGGATGTTGGAATAGCTTTGGGAGAGGCATTTTTGAAAGCGTTGGGTGATAAACGTGGAATAGAACGATATGGCTTTTGTTTACCAATGGATGATTGTCTTGCACAGGTGGCCCTTGACTTTGGAGGTCGTAATTGGATCGTGTGGGAAGCTGAATTTCGAAGAGAAAAAATAGGTGAAATGCCCACAGAGATGTTTTTTCACTTTTTCAAATCCTTTAGTGATGCATCCAAGTCAAATCTGAATATTAAAGCCGAAGGACAGAACGAACATCATAAAATAGAGGCCATTTTCAAAGCGTTTGCAAAAGCAATCAAACTAGCAATCAAAAGGGATATAAATAACATGACACTACCATCAACGAAAGGAATGTTATAATAATTTTAAAATGAAACTGGTAATAATTAAATACAATGCAGGAAACATACGCTCTGTGTGTTTTGCACTGGAGCGTATAGGTGTAAATGCGATCGTAACAGACGATGCCGATGAAATTATTTCGGCTGATAAAGTTATATTCCCTGGAGTGGGTGAAGCAAGCAGTGCTATGAATTATTTGAAAGCACGTAAATTAGACCAACTCATTCTATCTTTGAAACAACCTGTTTTGGGTATTTGTCTGGGTATGCAACTAATGTGTAAACATTCAGAAGAAGGGGATACAAACTGCCTCGGTATCTTTGATCAACAAGTGAAAAAATTTAATGAGCGTTTAAAAGTACCGCAAATAGGATGGAATAAAATAAATAATTTGAAAACAGAATTATTCAAAGGAGTAAACGAAGGAGACTACATGTATTTTGTTCACAGTTATTATGCAGAGCAAGGGAAAGATACCATAGCGACAACTGATTATGAATGTATATATAGTTCGGCACTGCACAGGAATAATTTTTTTGCAACACAATTTCATCCCGAGAAATCAAGTGATGCCGGACAAAGACTGCTTGAAAATTTTATTGGCCTTAAAAATAACTGAATATTAAGTAAAAAATAATGTTATGGAAATAATTCCTGCAATAGATATTATTGATGGTAAATGTGTTCGCTTGACACAGGGAGATTACACACAAAAAAAAGTATACAACGAGAATCCGCTTGAAGTAGCTAAAGCTTTTGAGGACATAGGAATTCGTAGGCTTCATCTTGTTGACCTTGATGGTGCAAAAAAAGGAGAGGTGATTAATTTAAAAATATTGGAAAGTATTGCTTCCAGAACAAAACTTATCATTGACTTTGGTGGTGGAATCAAAAAAGATGCTGATATTAATAATGTTTTTGAAGCTGGTGCTTCTATTGCAACGGTTGGAAGTATTGCCATTAAAAATAAAGAGTTATTCTTTTCGTGGTTGCAACGGTTTGGACCAGATAAAATTCTTCTCGGTGCGGATGTGAAGGGAGAAAAAATTGCAATCAATGGTTGGCTGGAAACAACCGATATCTCGGTTTTCGATTTCATCAATCAAAATTCAGAAAAAGGAGTGGTGACTCTTTTTTGTACAGATATTTCTAAGGATGGCTTATTGCAAGGTCCTTCTATTGATTTATATAAAAAGATCAAACAAAAATTTCCTACGATCAATTTAATTGCCAGCGGTGGGGTTACTACTATTAATGATCTGACTGAATTGAAAGAAATTGCTTGTTCGGGGGCAATTGTAGGAAAAGCGATTTATGAAGGAAGAATTACAATGAAACAATTGATGCAATATGTGAATTGACGTGAGATTTAATATAGTAAGAAACCATTCATATCGTTGCATATAATTTAATATATAAAGATGTTAGCAAAACGCATTATTCCATGTTTGGATATAAAAGATGGGAGAACCGTAAAGGGGATAAATTTTGAAAATATAAGGGATGCCGGAGATCCGGTAGAGCTTGCAATTAACTACATGAAACAGGGAGCTGATGAGCTTGTATTTTTAGATATTACGGCTACCAACGAAAAGAGAAAGACCCTTTCTCAACTTGTTACACGTATAGCACATCACTTGAATATTCCTTTCACCGTTGGTGGAGGGATAAGTACGGTGAAAGATGTTTCGATATTACTTAACTCAGGGGCTGATAAAGTATCTGTAAATACATCTGCTGTCAAAGATCCTGCTTTAATTAAGGAGTTGTCTTCTCAATTCGGGAGTCAATGCATCGTATTGGCAATAGACACCAAATTTGAAGAGGGAGATTGGTATGTATATTTGAATGGTGGTAGGGTCAAGACAGATATCAAAACAGTTGATTGGGCAAAATACGCTGTTTCTCAGGGTGCAGGTGAAATATTATTGACCTCTATGAACAATGATGGAACAAAAGAAGGCTTTTCTATTGATATAACAAGCACTGTATCAGAAGCTGTAAATGTTCCGGTTATAGCAAGCGGTGGAGCTGGTAAAATGCAACATTTTAAAGAGGTGCTAACGACAGGCAAAGCGGATGCAGCCTTAGCCGCTAGTGTTTTTCATTACAAAGAAATTGAAATACCGGCTTTAAAAAAATATTTAAAAGGTAATAATATAGAGATCAGAATTTAACAATACGTTATAATACATAAATCGAATGGAACTAAATTTTAAAAAATCCCCGGATGGGCTGATACCGGCAATTATACAAGATGGGATAACAAATAAAGTGTTGATGTTGGGGTATATGGATGCGGAGGCACTTGCAAAAACAGAGCAAGAGGGCAGGGTTACCTTTTTTTCCCGTTCCAAGAACCGTTTGTGGACAAAGGGGGAAGAAAGCGGAAATTTTCTGAATGTTAAAGAAATACGGATCGATTGTGACCAGGATACGATCCTGATAAAGGCAAATCCTGTAGGTCCTGTATGCCATACAGGAGCAGACACTTGTTTTAATGAAAATAATGAGCCAGATAACTTTCTAATCAAGCTGGAAGGCATTATCAAAGAGCGCAGGACAAATCCGAGTGATAAATCCTATACATCCAGCCTTTTTGCTAAAGGAATTAATAAAATTGCTCAAAAGGTTGGAGAAGAGGCCGTGGAACTGGTTATTGAATCGAAAGATGATAATGAAGAACTGTTTAAAAATGAAGCAGCCGATTTATTGTTTCATTATCTCATTTTGCTTCAGGCTAAGGGTTTCACAATCAGTGATATATATAAAATTTTGCAGATACGAAATAGTAAGTAGAAATTCAAATTTTTTTTATCTCAAATGTTAAATAATAAAGGGTATTTTCATAAGTTATATTAATTAATTTTCTTATAATTGAAAGATAATTATTTTACCATTTATTTGAAATAAAAGAGCTACTTACGTCCATGAACTTACATAAAAGCAGTGCGGTTGAACAGGGAATTTTTACTGAAAAAGTAAGTTCAATCAGATCTGCTTATAAAACGGATGATAGAAAGATAATTGTTTCACATATGGGGGAGTTGGATCAACGTAAGATCAATACCCTTTCTTCTCTTGTTGAAGCACAACTTGAATATTTAAAAGTTAATAAAACCACAACCAAGAAAATATTCAATATTGTCATTGAAGTTCTTCAAAACATAGCACTTCATGGTGAAAAAAATGATAGCGACCCACCTTTAAACTACCTGTTGGTAGGAAAGAATATAAATGAGTATATCATTTATGCAGGTAATGTGGTTCCCACTCCTTCTGTAAAAAATCTGGATGAAAGGTTAAAGCGTATACAATCCTTTAGTACCTTTGAATTGAAAAAACAGTATATGGATGTACTCGCCAATGGGGAACTTTCTGAAAAAGGGGGGGCAGGATTGGGTTTTCTGACAATGGCATTGAAAGCGCATGAAATCAACTTTGATTTTTTAAATTTGAATGGTGAATATTCACTTTTTTCCATACAACTAAAAGTTTTAAAATAGATGACACGATTAGAATTAGAAGAAACGAGTAATACTCCATATATTTTATTTGATAGCGAAGCTGGTAAATTTGCAATCGAAGGAAAGTCGTTTCCGGAAGATAGTAAAGAATTCTATAGAAGGATAATTGATTGGATGGAGCAATATAAAGCAGAAAAACCTGCGAATTTAACCTTAAGTTTTAATTTATTTTATCTAAGTTCTTCTTCCATCATTTCTGTTAAACAGTTATTGTTGAAACTTGTTGATCTTCAAAATGCAGGCACTAAAGTGAGTGTTATCTGGAAATATGATCATGACGACGATGATATTAAAAAGACAGGAGAAGACTATCAACAGCTTACCAAGCTAAATTTCGTTTATAAAGTAAACGTATAGTATTCTTAACGGAATAATCTTGTTGAGTTTCCTGTAGCAAGTCCTACACCCAGGATAATGAGAATGATAATGAGGAGGGCACACACTACTCTAATGTATTTTTTTTCCCTGTCTTTTTGTTTTGTCTGAATTTTTTTGGAAATACTCAATGCATTGTTCATAGTAGCGATGATTAATGAAACCACATCCTCATCCTCTTTATAAATGTAGTCGAATGCTCCCGAATCCAACAGACTTTTGGCAACCGATAAATTTTTGTTTGCAGTAAGAATAATCACGGGAATATTCGTATCATACTTTTTTATATTGTATAATGTTTCCAGACCATCTATTCCAGGCAATCCATAGTCAAGAATAACAACATCAGGATTTAAATAAATATTTTCAATGCATTTTTCTCCTGAACTAAACCGTATAAATTGATGGGTGTTTTCTTTGGATAAAATATAATCTAGCATTGTTGAGTACATTTCGTTGTCTTCAACAATGAATATTAGTAGTTTACTTTCTTTCATACAAATTTGTACGCAATGGACTAATGTTATTTTATTTCCTGTAAAGTTTGCAATTCAGCTACTGCTTTCAAAGATACTTCTTTCACTTCTGCTATTAAATCGGCTATTAAGTTGGGATTTGTACCTTGTGAAGCATTGTCTTCGATACTTTCGATTTTATCTTTAAGTGTGGTAATACCCACAAATGAAAAAGAAGGTTTCATTTTATGCGCTACGGCCTTTAAGGATCCCCAGTCTTTATTTGACAGGTCTGCTTCCATTTTTTGAATAGCAGCAGGAGTTTGTTTTATAAAAATGGATATCATATTTTTAACAAACTCATTGTCACCTTTTGAGAGACCCTTCAGATAAGTAAGATCGGTACATCTTTCTTCATCCGGTTTTGAATCCAATTGAGAATTTGTTTCCATTTTGTTGTCCAGTTTAAGTATGCTGATAATTTTAGAGTATAAATGATCTTCATTAAAAGGTTTGGAAATATATCCGTTCATTCCAACCTGTTCACACCGCTCAACTTCACCAGAGATAGCATGAGCTGTCATGGCAATAATGGGGATAGTTGATTTAGGCGCCTTAAAATTTTTACGAATGTATTTCGTCGCTTCATATCCATCCATTTCCGGCATTTGAATATCCATCAGTACAATATCGTAATTGTTATTTTGAATTTTTTCCACGGCAATCTGACCATTTTCTGCGACATCCACTTTCCATTTCCAATTGGTCAATACTTTTGTAGCCAGTACCTGATTCAAATAATTATCTTCTACTAATAAAACATTTAAATTTTTTACAAGTTTATCGGCAAAAACATTTTCTACCGGAGTTTTGATTAAATCTTCCTGACCTTTTTTAAAACTTAGTCTGAAAGTAAAAACAGAACCTTTCCCTTCATTGCTTTCAACTTGTATATGGCCTCCCTGCTGTTCTACCAATTGTTTTACGATTGTCAGACCAAGGCCGGTACCTCCATATTTCCTGGTTGTTTCATTGGTAGCTTGTGTAAATCCTTCAAAAATTGAATTTAATTTTTCAGTTGGAATCCCGATTCCTGTATCATGAACAGAGAATAATAAATTTACTTTATCCTCAATCTGATCAATAAGTTTGATCACAATTTTAATTTCACCTTCCTCCGTAAATTTGATAGCATTACTTACCAGATTGATCAGGATCTGATTAAGTCGTGTCGGATCACCTATTAAATGGTCGGGTATTGCCGGGTCTATTTTAGAGGACAACCGGATGTTCTTTTCCATTGATTTTGGAAGCATCAGGTCAATGAGTGTAGATATGGATTGTGAGAGTTGAATATCGATTTGTTCAAACACCAGTTTTCCGGCTTGTGATTTAGAAAAATCCAGTATATCATTTACAATCACCAACAAATTCTGACCAGATGTTTTGATCGCTTCAATGTATTGTTGTTGCTCATTATTGAGGGGAGTTTTTAAAAGGAGTTCTGTAAAACCAACTATTGCATTCATTGGAGTTCGAATTTCGTGACTCATGTTTGCTAAGAACCGTTCTTTTACTTTCATGGTCTCTTTTAATTCTTTTTGTGTTTTCAGGAGTTCATTAAGTGCTTTATTGCCTTTTTTCAGAAGATGCTCACTTATCTTGTTAGCTAAAACAAGTTCTTCCTCCATTTGTTTTCTAACGCTGATATCAGAATCAATTGCTATGATCCGTTCAACTTCCCCGGTTATACCAAGTACGGGTGTTAAAGTGGTGATTACCCAAAATTCTTTTCCATCTTTTGTAAAATTTTTATGTTCGTATGTGATCGGGCGTTTTTCCTTTCGTATACTTTCATAAAAATTTTCTTGCTTTTTTATTTCGCCAACATCGCCTTTTTTCAAAAGTGAGTTAATGTTTTCAAGTGATTCCAACGAGTATCCTGTTAACTTGGTAAATCCTTCGTTTACCCATTCAATGTTTCCATTGTGGTCGGTGATAATTACTGCGTTAAATGACTTGGTGGCGGCAAGTGCCAGTTTTTCAAGCTCTTCTTCATGAAGTCGTTCAGTTACATCCTGCGCTGTTCCAATTGCCCGGATCAGTGTTCCTTCTTCATCAAAAACAGGTTCTCCTCTTCCGTTAATTGTTCTTACTTCACCATCTTTACGGATGATTCGGTAATAGTAATTTTGCTGATGCGACAAGGGATGATCCTGAGCAATGCTTAATACATTTTCCTTGTCTTCCGGATGTATGAATTCTAAAAAATTTTCGATCGTCGGCACAAAAGAGTCAGGTTCCACACCGTAGATGCGGTAAAGTTCGTCAGACCATTTAAAGGAGAAATCTTTAAAGTCAAGTTCCCAGCTACCAATATGAGCAAGTTTTTGTGCTTCTTCCAGTTTTAATTGTTCCTTTAAAAGAGCCTCTGATTTTTGTTTTAGCTCCTCTGCTTTTTTTGAAAGTTCCTTTAAAAGTTTATGACGTTCAATACTGTAATCAATGGATCTTTTTAGGCCCTTACTCTTTAATTTTCCTTTAATCAAAAAATCCTGGGCACCAAACTTCATTGCGTTAATTCCTACGGATTCATCTTCCAGTCCTGTAAGTACAATGGTAGGGATATCAGGCGCTTCCTGATGTATTTTTTTGAATGTATCTAATCCATCGCTGTCAGGAAGTGAAAGATCGGCAATGATGATATCAAACTGTTTTTCCCGAATTTTATCCAGGCCACTTTGTAGATCTTCACAAACGGTAGTAATAAACCCTTCTCCAAAGGCTTCTTTCATGAATATATCCAATAGACGAGCATCTCCGGGGTTATCTTCTACTAATAGTATATCAAGTTTATCAGTCAATGGAGCGTTTTTTTGTTAAAACAGGTTCAAATGGAATTGTAAAATAAAATGTTGTGCCTTTGTTTACTTCAGATTCAACCCACATGGTGCCGCCATGTTGTTCAACAATTTTTTTACAGACTGCCAGGCCTATTCCCGTCCCCGGATATTTATTTTTAGAATGCAGGCGCTGAAAAATGACAAATATTTTGTCGAAGTATTCTTTTTGAATACCAATTCCATTATCCTGAACACCAAACCGGTAGGCTGAATCTGTTTTGTCAACAAAAATTTTAATTCGTAAAGGATCATTATTCTTGAATTTAATTGCATTCGAGATCAAGTGCTGAAATAGTTTAGCAATCAGATTGGGGTCTGCTATTAAATCAGGCAAATCATCGGATTTGATTTCTGCATTACTTTCTTTGATGTAGAAATTAAGATTTTCAAGAACAGAAGATAGGACAGCATTCGTATTCATTTTCTTAAAATCAATTAGGTTGTTTAATCGCGAAAACTCAAGAAGACCATTAATAAGATTTTTCATCCGGGTACTACCATCCAAAGCAATTCCAATGAATTCAACACCTTCGGAGTCTAGTTTATCTTTATAGCGGTTTGATACAATTTGAAGATAACTGGTGATCATACGCAGGGGCTCTTGTAAATCGTGAGAAGCGGCATAAGCAAAATGCTGACTTTCTTTTGAAATTTTTTGAATTTGCTCTTCCTGTTCTTTTGATAGAAGTTCTACCTGTTTATATTCATTATAAATTTCCTCCACTAAAAGAGTTTGTCTTTGAGAATAATACTTATCAAGTTCTTTGTAAATAGATAATGCTTCTTCCGCATGTATTGTAAAGTCACTAATGTACTGAAAAAGTAAATTCTTTTGAATAAGATGAATTTTCAGTTGACAATATTTGTCGATAGTAATTTTTTCTTCAGAAGTCAAAGAGTTATCAAAATACGAAGAAGGAAATTTTACAGCAGCAAAGGCATACAATTCTTTCAGTGATAGAATGGCAGTTTCTCTTATGTGTTGAGGATTGAACTTGAAAACCAAGGTTTCACCCATTAGTTTTGTCTGGGACTGTTCGATTATTTCTGTCAGATGCTCATTTTTCAGATAATCCAGAAAATGGCTGATATCTATTACTGCTGTTTTCATTTTAATAAATTTAGTCGTTTATTAAAATTTGTTTTAAAATCAGGTCCAATAGGGATCGTTTGTTCGCTAATTACAACCTTATTGTCATTTACCGAGGAAACATGATTAAAGTTAATGATAAATGAGCGATGTATCCGAATAAATTTTTCCGGATCAAGTTTATTTTCAAGAATATTAAAATTTGAATGAAAAGTATACTCTTTATCCTTGGTTACAATAGTTGCAGTTCCGGTCTTTGACTCAAAAAAGAGAATATCGGATAGACTTATAGAAATAAGTTTGCCTTTATCGTTCAGATATAAATATTCATTGGATATTTCAATTTCGTTGGAATGTCGATGTAAAAACTCTTTTGCTTTTTCAATTGATTTTGTAAATCTTTCTCTGGATACAGGTTTAATTAAAAAGTCAATAACATTTAAGTCAAAAGCCTGCAATGCGTACTCTTTGTTAGAAGTGACAACAATTACCATTGGCGGTTTTTTGATACTCTTCAAAAGTTGTGGACCGGATATGCCCGGCATTTCAATATCCAAAAGTAACAGGTCAACTTTTTTTTCGTGAAGAATACTCATTGCCTCGATGGCATTGTTACAGGTATCTTCAAGTTCCAAATCCTCAGTTTGAGATACGAGACGATCAAGGGTTTGCCTTGACATCTCGTCATCATCGATAATCATACAATTCATAAAGCGCGCTTTTAAATTATATAATGCAAAAACAAAAATGATGCAAGCGATAAAAAGGGTGTGCAGAAAAACTAGATGTAAGTATTAGTAGCGGAATCCGCTATACAATTATCCGTATTTTTTTTGAATTACCAATACATAACCTGAAAAACATTAAAAATGTGTAAAATGTTACCCATTGTGCGGATTGCGTATAAATAATACATAAAATCGGTTTTTAAAGCCTTTTACAAAGATTTGATAGTTAGTGATTTAGCCTTTAGGCATATTTTTTACAACATCAGTATCAACTAAAAATAATTTGTTGATATGAAACTCTTTGACATAAAGGTAATGAGGGGCCCTAACTATTGGTCTAACTACCGCAAAAACTTAATTGTTTTAAAATTGGATTTAGAAGAATTGGAAAAATTTCCAACCAATAAAATTGATGGTTTTTTAGAAAGGTTAAAATCACTTCTTCCTTCTTTACATACACACAGATGTTCAGAAGGTCATGAAGGTGGATTTTTTAAACGCGTGGAAGAGGGGACATGGATGGGGCATGTTATTGAGCACATAGCCTTGGAAATACAATCGTTGGCTGGTATGGAATGCGGTTTTGGTAGGACACGTTCTACAGTTGAATATGGAGTGTACCATGTTGTTTTTAGCTATGAAATAGAAAAAGCAGGTAAATATGCAGCAACTGCTTCGATACGGATTGCAGAAGCTTTAATTAATGGGAAACCGTATGATCTGGAGGCAGATATTAAGGCATTACGTCAGATAAACGCAAAATACGGGTTAGGACCAAGCACGAAATCCATTGTGCAAGAGGCGATCAAAAATAACATCCCTTTTAAACGTTTGAATGAAGGATCTTTTGTTGTGTTCGGTCATGGAAAGAATCAACGTAAAATACGTGCTACGATGACAGATGCAACTAGTGGAATGGGTATTGACATTGCCGGAGATAAAGAAGATACAAAGAAAATATTATCAACTGCATACATTCCGGTACCAAAAGGACTTGTTGTGTATGATGAAGAAGAATTAAAAGATGCTATTAGTGAAGTAAGGTTTCCGCTTGTAGTTAAGCCAATTGATGGAAATCATGGAAGAGGGATCACTACTAATATAAAAACCGAAGAAGAGGTGCTGGCTGCTTACCGTATTGCCAGAGAAATTTCGGAAGGTGTTATCATCGAAGAATTTATAGAAGGATTGGATTATCGTTTTCTGGTGATCAACTTTAAATTAGTTGCAGTAGCAAAAAGAACTCCTGCAATGATTATGGGAGATGGTGTTTCAACGATTCAGCAATTGATCGATCAGACAAATGCAGATCCAAACCGCGGAGAGGCTCATGAAAAATCATTAACAGCAATTAAAGTTGATGAAATAACAACAACAATACTTACTAAAAAGAACTTAAGCTTAAACTCTGTGTTACGTTTAGGCGAGATATTGTTTTTAAAAGATACTGCAAATTTAAGCAGTGGAGGTACTTCCAGGGATGTAACGGATCTTGTACATCCTGCGAATATATTTTTAGCAGAACGTGTTGCCCGTTTATTGAATCTGGATATTTGTGGAATTGATTTGGTTGCAAAGGATATCAATGTTCCTTTAACAAGGGAAGTGGGTGGGATCGTTGAGGTGAATGCATGCCCTGGTTTACGTATGCACCTTAGTCCTTCCAAAGGTATTGCAAGAAATGTATCTGAATCAATTATAAAAATGTTGTTTCCTGAGCCAGAAAAGGCAAGAATTCCGATAGTTGCAGTAACAGGTACAAATGGTAAAACAACTACTACCCGTCTAATTGCGCATATTGCAAAGCAAAATGGTTATCAAGTAGGTTTTACAACCACTGATGGCATTTATATAAATGGAAATGAGATTCACCAGGGAGACTGTACAGGACCTGTAAGTGCGGAAGCCGTCCTTCTTGATCCAACTGTTGATTTCGCAGTACTCGAATCTGCGAGAGGAGGAATTCTCAGATCCGGCTTAGGCTTCGATGAATGTGATGTAAGTATTGTAACCAATATTACTGAAGATCACCTTGGCCTTAAAGATATTCATACATTGGAAGAAATGGCAAAAGTAAAAGGTGTTGTTGCGAGAAGTGCAAAAAAAGATGGTTATGCAATTCTAAATGCAGATGATGACCTGGTGTATGAAATGAGAAAAAATGTTGATAGTAAAGTAGCATTGTTTAGTATGCAGGAAAACAATCCACGTATTTTAAAACATTGTGAAAAAGGAGGGTTAGCAGCTTTTATTGAAAACGGGTATGTTGTAATATTGAATGGAAAATGGAAGACAAGGATTAATAAAGTGGTGACCATACCGCTTAGTCTGGAAGGTAGAGCAGAATGCATGATCAAGAATATATTGCCAGCGGTATTGGCAGCTTTCATAAAAATGATTCCCGTTGAATTGATCCGTGAAGCCTTACAGACATTTATTCCTTCTCCGGAGCAGACCCCAGGAAGAATGAATATATTTCATTTCAAGCATTTTGACTTTATGATTGATTATGCTCATAATATTGATGGGTTCCAGGAATTGAAAAAATTTATGAATAAGACCCCGGCTTCTGTTAAAGTTGGGATTATAGCCGTTGCCGGAGACAGAAGAGATGATGATATTGTCGCTATCGGAAGATTATCTGCGCAAATGTTTGATGAGATAATCATACGACATGATCATGATTTGAGAGGAAGGACACAGGAAAATATAACCGAACTTTTGATAAAAGGATTAAGGAATGTTTCCCCCGTTATACCGATCAAGATCATTTCGGAAGAAATGGACGCAATTGTTTATTGTATGGAAAATGCAAGAAAAAATGCTTTTATAGTTGATTGTACAGATGCGGTGAAAGAAAGTACGGAATTTTTATCAACTAAACTAAAGGAAGAAAATAATTTAAAAACAGAAAATGATAGAAAGGTAATCCCTTTAATTGTTGATCCCCTTAACTTCATTACGGCTTCTAAGCAGTAATCAATCATACAGGTAAAGAAGAATCAAAAAAAAGAGTTGTTCATTTGAACAACTCTTTTTTTATTTTTATTTAAAGTGAGAACAATTTATTCTTTAATGAATTTGCCGGTGGTTGTTCCATAAGCGTTGCTAATGGTGACAAAGTAAATTCCTTTATTGTAGGTAGATAAATTCAGTTCCACCAATTGCTCATCTGTTTGTAATAATTGGAGTGATTGTCCTAACATATTTACCACATTAATGGTGCTGTTTATTCCCGGTGTATTTAAGCTAATGCTGACTTGTTCATTTGCCGGGTTCGGATAAATAACAAAATTATTTTTATAGTTTACAGGAATGCCTGTTGTAGTTGCCACTACTTTTCCTTCTATTGTATATTCTCCTATAGATCCGTAATCAGTGTACCCATTAGCAGCTGTACCGCTTCCTGTACCATCTATCTGAAGATAGAATGTACCGGCAGCCAGGGTGGTTGTAATTGTTGCAGATAAAGTAGAAGTTGAATTGGCAGTTGCCAACGCTTTACCACTGGCATCTGTGATGGTCAATAAAACATCCAGATTGGGGAAGTTCGGGGCCGGTTTAACAGTGAATGTTACACTTCCTGCAGAAGTTTTGAATGAATATACATCAATGTCATTGGCTTTTAAAATGATACCATAGTTATTAGATGCTTTGATCGTGGTGTTATCGGATTCTATTTTTAAAGGAGAAGCTGTAGCAATTGTATTTCCTACCTCATCGTCTTTATAGGTAAATCCGTTTTTAGTACCAATAATGGTTACATCATCTTCTTTTCTGTTTGCATTGTTATATTCACCTTTGCTCCAATGCGTCACTGCTTTGTTATAACTGGCCCCCATGATCGGAGCCCACATGTTGTGTCCGGAATAATATTCAGTTCCACCGGTTACTCCATCATGATTCAATCCAACTGTATGTCCAACTTCATGGGAGCAGGTTTCACCGGTTGTTTGACCGTTTCCACCAAGGTTGAATACCCAGCAAGGTGTATTATCAGGATCACCAGTACTAAAAGAACTGATGTAGGCAACACCTCCTGCACCTGGTGCAGCAGTATTTGTAGGCGTAATGATACAACGCATTCTTCTGTTTTTCGGAGCGGCAAGGTATACCGACTCGATGGTGGTAATGTTTAATTTATAAGGACGGTAATCCTCACTGATCACGTACCAGGCGTTGGTCATCTGAGCTTCGGTAAGACCAGCCGGCTTTGCATTGATCGTACTGCCACCGTTCCATTTACCACC
>CAZMRM010000009.1:0-9438 GCA_964568515.1 uncultured Chitinophaga sp.
CGGGCCCCCTTTCTTATCCCCCTCCTGGGCAATTATAAGAGCCCTGAAAATGAGGAATGCAAGTAAAATAATTAGTTTTTTCATATCCAACACGAATCTACAAAATATCAACGAAACTTCAATTTCCATATTTTAACATTTCGGTATATTATTCTACATTTGTAATCAGATCCAAATATACAGGCTGATCACCACAATCTTTTTTATATGGAAATGAAAATCAATACAAAAAGCAAAGTCACTACCAGGGAAGCTATTGAAACAGAGGAAAAATATGGAGCACATAATTACCACCCCATACCTGTTGTTTTGGAGCGAGGTGAAGGTGCATTGGTCTGGGATGTCGACGGCAAGCAGTATTTTGATTTTCTTTCTTCCTACAGCGCTGTAAATCAAGGTCATTGTCATCCTGTCATTATTCGCGCACTGGTTGAACAATCTCAAAAACTTACCCTTACTTCCCGTGCATTTTACAATGATGCACTTGGCGCTTATGAAAAATTCATTACTGCTTATTTCGGCTATGATAAAGTATTGCCCATGAATACAGGAGCAGAAGCTGTGGAAACGGCTTTGAAGTTAGCCAGAAAATGGGCGTATGAAAAAAAAGGGGTAGCTGCTGATGAGGCCCTGATCGTGGTTTGTAAAAATAATTTCCATGGACGTACCATTTCCATTGTTTCTGCAAGTAACGATGAAGAGGCACGTAAGAATTTTGGTCCTTATACTCCTGGCATAGTTGCTATCGATTACAACAATGTATCTGCTCTTGAACAAGTACTGCAAAATAAAAATGTAGCGGGCTTCCTGGTGGAGCCTATACAGGGAGAAGCAGGTGTGATCGTTCCGGATGAAGGCTACCTGAAAAAATGTTTTGATCTCTGCAAAAAAAAGAATGTTCTTTTTATTGCTGATGAAATACAATCGGGTCTTGGAAGATCAGGAAAGATGCTGGCATGTGATCATGAACATGTACATGCCGATATTTTGATTTTAGGGAAAGCGTTATCCGGTGGCACCTACCCTGTTTCTGCTGTATTAGCCAATGATGAAATCATGCTTTGCATCAAACCCGGACAACATGGTTCTACCTATGGAGGAAATCCGGTAGCGTGTAAAGTAGGTATTGCTGCACTGACTGTTTTAAAAGAAGAAAAACTGTCTGAAAACTCGGCAAGATTAGGAAAGGTGCTTTTACAGGAATTACAGGCACTTCAAAAGGAATATCCTGTCCTCATCAAAGCTGTTAGAGGTAAAGGGTTGTTTTGTGCCATGGTCATTTCAGAAAAAAACGGCAAAACCGCCTGGGATGTTTGTATCGAGCTGATGAACAATGGACTCTTGGCGAAACCAACCCATGGAGATACCATTCGTTTTGCACCCCCATTGGTGATTTCAGATAAACAATTAGCCGATTGCATTGAGATCATCAAAAAAACAACAGCTAAATTTGCTTGATGTTTAGGAAGAAAGAGTGATTCTTACCCCTTCTGATATTTCTTCTACCATTTTTTTACAAAAGGCCGGCAAATCCTTAGGAGTACGGCTGGTAACGATTCCACGATCAACCACTACTTCTTCATCCAGCCATTTTACGCCTGCATTGATAAGGTCGCTTTTAATGGATTCATAAGAAGTCATTTTACGTCCCTTGATCCTCTTGGTCTCTATCAATGTCCAGGGACCGTGGCAAATAGCGGCAATGGGTTTACCTTCCTCAATAAAGTCAGTAACAAAATTTACCACATCCTTGTTCATTCTCAATTTATCAGGATTCATGACGCCGCCAGGCAACACAAGTGCGTCATATTTTCCACTACTTGCTTCATCAATACTCACATTCGCATCAATTTCAGTTCCCCAGTTTTTGTCTTTCCATCCTTTAATTTTTCCTTTTTTCAGGGATACAATGTCTACCGTAGCACCGGCATTCTGAAGGGCTTTTAGTGGTTCTTCCAATTCGGATTGTTCAAATCCATCGGTTGCAACAATGGCAACTTTTTTTCCTGTGAGTTTCTTTTCCATAACTTTAAAATTTTTAGTTAATGAAAATCAGAAAAACCCGTACCAAATAAGATAAATGTTAGCAAACAGATGACTTATCCCCTGTTTTATTTTTAAAGTCCTTTATCATAATTAACAATCACACTGGGAGTGGTAGGACGGCTTTGACAGGTCAGGATAAACCCTTGTTTTACTTCTGAGGCAGATAACGCATAATTTACGGCCATTTCTACTTTTCCGGCCTGTAATAACGCTCTGCAGGTACAGCAGGAACCTCCCTGACAGGCATAAGGCGCATCCAGCCCTACACGTAAAGCAGCCTCCAAGATGGCCTCATTTTCTTTTAGCTCAATGTTGTGCTCTTCTCCATCAATGATAATAGTTGCAATTGCTCCTTTTGCCACATCCGCAGAAAGTTTTACATCTTCTGAATTTACCGGGGACGAAAAATACTCGATATGAACAGCTGATTCATTTATTTTCAACTCTTTCAATGCCGTTACCACGTTATCCATCATCACACCAGGCCCACATATGAAGTACTCATTGGATGCATTTACATCCACATAATTTTTAATCAGTTCCAGATTCTTTTCTTTGGTCATTAATCCTTTGCCTAATTCGGGATGACCTGCAGGTGCTGCAATCAATATATGAATGATATTCAGCCTGTCGGAATGAGCAATGGCCAATTCTTCCAACTTCTTTTTGAAAATAATAGACGATTCATCATTATTTCCATAAAACAGAATGATGCGGCTTTGGGGTTCATCCTTTAAAACGGTTTTTAAGATAGAAAACATGGGGGTAATACCACTTCCACCTGCAAAAAGCACATAGGTTTTCTTATTGGAAGCATTCATTTCTGTAAAGAAGTTCCCCATGGGTGTCATTACTTCGATCACATCCCCTTTTTTCAGGTTGTTAAAAATGTGTGTGGATACCCGTCCATCTTTTACCTTTTTAATGGCCACACGCAGCTCATTTTCATGATAGCTGCTGCAAATAGAATAAGAACGGCGAAGCTCTTCTCCATTAATTATAAATTTCAGTGTAAGATACTGCCCCTGCTTAAATGTATATTCTTTTTGAAGCTGCGGAGGAATCTGAAAAGCCACTGATACCGCATCAGGAGTCTCACGAACCACATCCATCACTTGCAATGAATTGAATTTGCTCATTTGAAATAAATTAAGTTGCGAATTTAATAAAAGTATTTAATTTACATCCAGTCCCCTGCCTGTATTTAAGATTCCCTGTAACAGGTGTTGAAATGCAAAAAAAAGTATCTTTGTCCGGATCTTAAAACTATTCTATCAGCCAAACTAGTCTCTTCTGTTATATTTCTCTCTTGCTACGCTATGTCTAATAAAATTTTTTTCCCACACCTGGATGCCTTTCGTTTTTTTGCATTTTTAGCAGTTTTTGTACACCATTCGTTTAACTCCTTAGGATATTATAATGCAAATCCTACTTTTCGTTTTATCGTAAAAAATTTTTTATGTGCCGGCAGATTAGGTGTCAGCTTCTTTTTTGTATTAAGTGGTTTTCTTATTACGTATTTACTGATGGAAGAAAAAGAGGTATCTGGGAAAATTGATATTCAGAAATTTTACCTGCGTCGCATTCTTCGGATATGGCCGGTTTATTTTGTAATTGTTGGATTGGCTTTATTGGTATTTCCGTATTGGAATAAATTTATACCGGGTGTTTTCCCTATACGTTTCTCTATTGACAAGCTCAATCCCTGGTTATATATTTTCTTTGGGGTAAATTTTGATTATCTCTTCAATGGCATTACCAATGTGATTGCAGGCATATTATGGTCTGTTTCCATTGAGGAACAATTCTATTTATTCTGGCCGATTATTATTTATTTCATACCAAAGAAAAGATTATTCATCACTTTTCTGCTGATTATTGCAGGTTCCACTTTATTTCGTTTTTATTTTTCAAAGGGCGGCAACATCGACATCTTAAGCTATCATTCTTTTTCATGTATGTCGGATCTGGCTATTGGAGGAGTACTGGCATTCTTGTGCCGGTCAGAAAAATTTATTTCATGCATTCAAAATATGCCGCGTTATCTTATTGAAATCGTTTATTTTGTTGGATTTTCGCTTCTTCCGTTCCGGGAATACATATGGAAATTTGGTGTGCATTATATTCATGCGGCATCGCTTCTTCCTTTATTGATCGCATCATTTTTTGCATTCATTCTGCTGGAACAGTGTTATGCTAAAAATTCTTTTTACAAAGCCGGTAACTGGAAACGGGTCTCAAAACTGGGAACCTATACGTATGGCATGTACTGTTATCACATGACCGTATTCTTTCTGGTCCTGTTCACGTATGTGCAGATTGGTCTTCCAACAAAAGGAATGGGGGTTCTTCAATTCTCCTTTACCGCTCTCCTTTGTTTACTCATCAATATAGGTGTTTCCAAACTCAGCTTTGCCTATTTCGAGTCTGTTTTTTTAAAGCTAAAAAATAAATTTGCCAGTTTTAATGAGTAACACTTACTTTCATCGTCTTCGAACTGGAACCCGAATTAATATTCAATAAATAAATTCCTTTTGGTAATGCAGCTATATTTATCTGTTGTTGATGAGTACCGGCAACCTGGTTTTCATTTGCAATCGCCATTACCTGTTTACCCAGTGCATCCTGGAGCGTGATTTTCACGAAAGCTCTTTCTGTTAAAACATACTTCAAAGTAAGTTGTTCGTTGGCAGGATTTGGATAGAGTTGAAATCCTAAATCATCGTTCCTGTTTTCAGCAATCCCAACATGGATAACATCTTTTCGCAATGTATCCAAATACACTGCGATATAGATCATTTGATTGGCTATTTCCATCGCATCAATTTGTAAAGCAGGAATTTTGGAGCCTGTGGTCAGCCATTTATATTCAATCTTTGTAGGACGTTTAAATACGGTTCCTATACTATCGCTTTCAATATAGATCGTATCTGTTATATCCACAACCGACTTCACTCTTAGTGTTGTGTAGGTACCCAATGGAGTTTTTAATTCACCCCATCCGTCAACCAGGTTGTGACGGTGCCCGTTTTGTCCGTAATAACCGTATCCCGGAATCGGTAAACCAAAATCAAAATCAGAAGAATCTGTATTCAGATAATTGAGTGGAAAGCGATGCAGGACATCCGGATGCTTATAAATAAAAGGAAGCGGAGTAGCGCTCACAACATATCCAACGCCAATTTGATTTAGTGACGTGGTGGATTCCTTATAAAAATTATAGGCTGCATCGACCTCAAATCCCGGCAATTCAAAAGAAGTGATCAAGGGGTCATCCTTACCATAAGAGGTATTAAACGAATTGAACAATAAACTATAGATAGAAGGAAATTTAGAAGGTGGATCAAATTTTTGCGATAATTGAGCAATGGGTATCAGGCCTGAAAAATCCCAGCTGTAATTAGCACCTGTAACAGCAGGATCCTGTCCTATCAATGAATTATCGCCGGTAGTGGTACTCACATATAATGAATCGTTTGCATCGGGCATATCTGCCGAAGTAATCGTAATCTGTGCCTGCACAACAATTACAAAAAAGAGATTCAGACTTAAAAGTATAGTTTTTTTCAAGGATAGTTCTTTTGGTTTCCAGTAAATTTCGGAAAAAAAAATAACGCTCCCGACTTTTCGAATGAATAAATTATTAAGAAATAAAGGTGTTAAACAGTACAGGTCTTATAATACTGATAAAACCAACTTTCTTTGTTGTTGTACAAATACCCTGATAGTCACTTGATATAGTATTGTTAATTAAAAACAGAACATACAAACGGCAATAATTTTAGTTTAATAAGCACAATATTTGTGTATTTTTGAATAAATTAAATAAAACGGTGTATGAAACGATTTTTGATTTTATTTCTTGTCATTCCCATTTTTTATTTGAGCAGTAGCGCTCAAAAAAAGGTTCCGCCTGCCAAACCGGCACCTCCTAACACGCAACGCGATCTTGTTCAATTCTCCGGAGTGGTAGTGGAAGGCGACAGTTTAAGACCTGTGCCTTATACCAGCATCATTATTAAAGGAAGCAGCAGAGGTACCGTTAGCGATTACTTTGGTTATTTTTCTTTTGTAGCTCAGGAACAGGATACTATAGAATTTTCGGCCATCGGTTTTACCGATGCTATCTTTATTATTCCCGATACACTCACCAATAATAAATATTCTTTGATCCAGGTCATGCGCTCAGATACAATACGTTTAAGAGAAACGGTCATTTATTCCTGGCCCACCAAAGAACAATTTAAAGCCGCCTTCTTAAAACTGAATTTACCAGAGGATGATATTGTACGCGCCGGAAAAAATATGGCAAGAGCCGATGCCAAAGAAAAAATGCTGGGTATGGCCATGGATGCCACTGCTAACTATAAATACTCACAACAGCAATATCAAAGTAAATTATACTATGCCGGTCAATTGCCTCCTAACAACTTATTGAACCCCATCGCCTGGGCTAAATTCGTGAAAGCCTGGCAAAATGGGGATTTCAAACAGTAGGCATTAGCAATTTGGATCACATCAACTAATTCCATAAAGCCAGGTTTTCAGCTTTCAGAATAGATGATTGCTGTACAATACAAATGCATTGTTTCAGTTAAAAGAATGGTTAAAATTTAATAAATAGTGAAAAGCATCAACCGTTTCTATTTTCTTTTAAACATTCTTTTTTTCGCGTCATTCAGCGCCTTCTCTCAATCGACTGCCACCGTTTTTGGTAAAATTACAGATACAGAAGGTACTCCGGTAGAAAACGTCAGCGTTTCCATACTGGGTTCTCCTCAACTTCCTGTTTATACAAACAACAAAGGATTATTTGAATACACAATACCCGCCAATACAGAGCTCACACTTGTGCTGAACAGCATTAATTATATCCAGTACAAACGAAAATTAACCTTGGCACCCGGAGAAAAAAAAGAAATAAATCATTCCATGACCTTTAAAAATAATATGGGCGTAGTAGAGGTGAGTGGAGAAGGGCGCTATCAGGAAATTACACGTTTGGATCCGATGAACATCACACACCTTCCTTCTTCCAGTCAGGATTTTAATGCCATCCTTTTTACACTGCCTGGTGTATCCAGTCGCAATGAATTAAGTTCAACTTATTCTGTACGGGGTGGTAACTTTGACGAGAATCTGGTGTATGTGAACGGGATCGAAATTTATCGTCCGTTTTTAACCCGTTCCGGACAACAGGAAGGATTGAGTTTTATTAACCCCGACATGGTTTCTTCTGTTTTGTTTTCTGCCGGTGGATTTGAAGCGAAGTATGGTGATAAAATGTCTTCCGTTCTGGATGTACAATACCGTCAACCACGTAAATTTGCAGCAACAGCAACAGGAAGTCTGCTTGGAAGTAATCTTCACCTTGAAGGAAGTTCTAAAAATTACCGTTTTACATGGACCGTTGGCGGTCGGTACAAAACAAACAGATACATCCTGAGCAAAACAGAAACAAAAGCTGAATACACACCTTTTTTTGGCGATATACAAGCCTATACTACTTATGATTTAACAACCAACTGGCAACTTGATTTTCTTGGAAACCATGCCAGTAATAAATATCAGGTGGTTCCTCAATCCAGAGAAACTGATTTTGGAACATTCAATCAGGCACTGCGTTTTAAAGTTTATTTTGACGGACAGGAAATCGATCGTTTTACAACTTCATTGGGTGCATTATCCGCTAATTATCGTTCAGACGATCAAAAAACATTATTAAAATTCATTGGATCGGTTTTCAGAAGTAAAGAAAGCGAAGCATTTGACATTCAAGGTCAATATTTTATTGATCAATTGGAAACTGACTTTGGTAAATCCAACTTTGGCGATGCTGTCGGTAACCTGGGGGTAGGAACCTATATTAATCATGCCCGCACACGCCTCGATGCCTATGTATATGCTGCAGAACATAAAGGGTCCTATAATTTTACCGGACGAAAACAATTATTATGGGGAGTTAAATATTCGCATGAACAAATCAATGATCAGTTAAGTGAGTGGGAATATGTGGATAGTGCCGATTTCTCTATCCCTATTACCAACCCTCAGCAAATTGTATTGCAGGATGTGGTAAAACAAAAAATAAACATCTCTTCCAACCGTGTATCCGGATATCTACAAACCAATTTATCGAAGCAACTGAAAGATACTTCCTTCTTTAATGCCACCATTGGTATCCGTGCCAATTATTGGTCACTGAACGGACAAGCACTTGTTGGACCACGTGCTACATTTGGATACAAGCCTCACTGGAAAAAAGATTTTCTGTTCAAATTTTCCAGCGGCTATTATTATCAACCTCCATTCTATCGGGAATTAAGAGACAATCAGGGAACTATCAATTATAATCTAAAGGCTCAAACCTCCATTCATTTTGTATTGTCCAGCGATTATAATTTCAAAGCCTGGAACAGACCTTTTAAATTTATTGCAGAGGCCTATTACAAATACCTCGACAACCTGATTCCTTATGATATTGATAATGTTCGTATCCGTTACTCTGCTAAAAATAACGCAAGGGGATATGCACGCGGGATCGATTTTAAAGTGAATGGTGAATTTATCAAAGGTCTCGAATCATGGGCATCTTTATCTGTTTCACAAACAAGAGAAGACATCAAGGATGATTATTATTACGAATACATTACCGAAACAAATGCCTCAAATGTGACTACCATTGTTGACAGCACACGCATAGAGCCGGGATATATCCCACGCCCTACCGATCAGCTGGTTACTTTTGCCATTTTTTTTCAGGATCAGATTCCCAAATATCCTGATTTTAAAGTTCATATCAATTTATTACTGGGCACAGGAATTCCATTCGGCCCTCCGGGTTCTCCAAAATATTTACAAATTAACCGTATGAGTCCCTACCGTCGTGTTGATATCGGTTTCTCCTATCAACCTCTGAAAGAAGACAGAGAAATAAAACCAGGAACACCCAGCCGGTTCATAAAAAGTGCATGGATCAGCCTGGAAGTTTTTAACCTGTTGGGAATAAACAATACTGTTTCTTATCTTTGGGTAGAGGATATCAGCAATCGTCAATATGCGATTCCCAATTACTTAACCCAGCGTCAATTGAACCTGCGATTGATTTTAAAATTTTAGAATGTATGCTTTACAGCAGAGAAGTGATCGATATTACCTCTTTATGGATACAAGGAGACGCGAGAGCCGGGAAATGGCTGAGTGAGCATCATTTTGAAGAATTGGTCATGTTAAAAGATGCAGTGAGCCGGCATGCGAAAGCCATGCAATATCTTCTGGTAAACAAACACATTTCACTAGCTGCTTTTGTAAATGCCATCTGGGATGATCCGGCAGCTTTCAAATTATTAATGACAAAAGGAAATTATCACTGGGCAGCGATGGCCAATTTTA
>CAZMRM010000009.1:9448-14712 GCA_964568515.1 uncultured Chitinophaga sp.
CAATTTTATTAATGGTGATGAAAAAGCAGCAGCCTTTTTAAAAAAAAGTAATCTGAATCATTATGCTGAACTTGCTCAGCACATACAAACTAAAATAAGAACGGAAGGAGATGAAGGGACGACTATTTTTGATGGACCTTATTCATTCCGTACCGATTAATTTTACTCATTTTACTATTTAATTTCATGCGAATCATTGCCCATATTCCTCATCCGAAACTTACCATCAGTATTTTTTCCATGAATGACAAATATCAAATTAAGTTTGAAGCCGGCCCCATGGAACAGACCTACAAACTCCTCCATTCGGATGTGGACGGAATTGAAGGCATCAAAAAACTGGTTGATGAAGCATTTCTTGAACAAATTTTAAATCGTTTCAATGAAATGTTTCTGGCCTTTAAAGCAGCAAAAGAACGATCAACTGTTTAAAACAACGGAACATGATAAAAAAAATAATACCTTTTCTTTTTGTGCTTCTTCTAAGTTCTGCTTATTCACCTCCGCCAACTTATCAGATTGCATTGCTTAAATACAGTGGGGGTGGCGACTGGTATGCGAACCTGGAAACTTCTTTACCCAACCTTATCAAATTCTGTAATGATAATTTAAAAACCAATATCAATCCCGAACAGGCAATTGTGGAAGTGAGCAGTGCCGAACTTTTCAATTATCCATTTGTTCATATCACAGGTCATGGAAACATTTTGCTGAACGCTCAGGAAACAGAAAACCTTAGAAATTATTTAATCGGCGGAGGATTCTTGCATATATCCGACAACTATGGAATGGATAAATTCATCCGCCCTCAGATGAAAAAAGTATTTCCTGAGTTGGAATTTGTTGAACTTCCTTTTTCACATCCGATCTATCATCAGAAGTTTGATTTTCCGAATGGGTTACCAAAAATTCATGAACATGATGGTACTTCACCCAAAGGATTAGGATTAATTTATCAGGGAAGGCTTGTTTGCTTTTATGATTTTGAATGTGACCTGGGAGATGGTTGGGAAAGCCTTGAAGTTCATAAAGATTCACCGGAAGCGCATCAAAAGGCACTGAAAATGGGGGCTAACATGATTCAATATGTATTGCTGGGAGGTGAAAATACAGTGAAGAAATAAATTGGTGCAGAATACATACATTGTCATTATAACGTAACAATCCTCTTTTTACAGATGCCTTCTGTTTACGTCATTTCCCTTGCAAAATATACCATAAAAAACATGACGGAAACTAAGGAAGTGGGCGGATATAAGAGTCAGAGTGAGAGGGATCCTATTCTCACTCTGATTTATCGAAACCGACTGTTTCCTTTAAATTTTCGCTATTAAGAAAATTGAAAAAATAATTCGGGGGACAAAGTTCCGGATACTTACTTAATGATACTTTGCATATTTTGTTTTGTAATCCTGCATGCTTCTTCTGATTACTTCATGTGCTTCTTCTGCACCATATACATTGGTGATTTCGCAAGTCGGTGATTCCGTTCCAGGAATATTTTTATAGGTTAAAAAGTAATGCTTCAAACGGTTGATCACTCCTGCCGGACAGTCCGTAATATCTTTCCAGGTCTGGTACACTTCATCCCCTTTCATGACAGCAATGATTTTATCATCCGCCTCTCCTTTATCAATCATACGAAAGCCCCCGATAGGAATAGCCTGCAAAATAATATCACTATGGGAAATAACACGTTCACTCAGCACACAAATATCCATCGCATCACCATCACCCTTTTCAATTTTTCTACCGGCTTTCTGAGAGGCAAATGCTGCTACCTCTGCATCACAATATGTTTGGGGAATAAAACCATACAATGCTGGTATCACGTTCGAAAATTTTTGTGGACGATCTATTTTCAAAAAGCCCGTTTCCTTATCAATTTCGTATTTAACCGTATCTGTTGGAACAATCTCAATAAAAGCTGTTACTATTGTTGGCGCATTCTCACCAGCCGTGATCCCATGCCAAGGGTGGGCCTTAAACTTGTTAACCATTCTTTTTCTTTTTTTTTCTCGTTATTATATATACTAAAATCATTACTCCAAAAGACACTAACAATAAAATAATTTTGTTGAAGTTACTGGGTTGTTTATTATGTGGTTTCAATTCCTGCTGCTCACTGTTCCATACTTCTTCCTTTATGAAAGTCTGGATACCCAGTGTCGAGTTTAAAAAATCTTTTTCCTGCCCGTAGGTACGTTGTGCTGTGGACAAATAGATGTCATTTTCTGAAGCTTGAAAATATTTACGGCTATGGCTGCATAGTTTTACCGATATTAAATCAAAACGCCGATAATTGGCATAGATGATCCAATTCTCATTTTTTGCCATACTCATCATACACGACGACAAACAATCAAAATGAACAGCAGTCTGCTTCATCGTTTTTCCTTTATACAATTCATCAATTGTAAAATAAGCAATGGCAATTCCATTGGTACCACATGGTGAAACAGAATCAATTTTTCCTGAAAAAATAATGTCATATCCTTTTAAAGTCTCCTGATTAACAGGAGCAACCGGTGGACACTCACAAGCGAGGAGCATAACCGATTGAAGGCACATAACGAAAAAAAATAGTTTTTTCATCATGATACTAATATGTAAATGGTTTATTCATTCTCCACAAATTTCCTTCTCTGTAGTAGGCATCTGTTATTATTCAATAACAAAAGATGCTCGTTTTAAGAATTGTATGGTTTTTTCAATTTCTATTCCTAACAATTTATCTTCATCAACAAAAGTCACGTGCTTACGATATGCTTCAATCAATTTTTCTATTTTGGATGATGATTTTGCGGGCCGCCTGAACTCCAATGCCTGTGATGCATTCAACAGCTCAATGGCCAATATGCGTTGCAGGTTTTCCACGACTTTAAAACATTTGGTGGCCGCATTGGCTCCCATGGATACATGATCCTCTTGTCCGTTTGAACTCACAATGGAATCAACAGAAGCCGGGGAACACAATTGTTTATTCTGACTAACAATACTTGCTGCCGTATACTGAGGAATCATAAAACCAGAATTCAATCCCGGCTTTGCTACCAGAAACGGAGGCAGTCCTCTTAAGCCTGCAATCAATTGATAAGTCCGTCTTTCCGAAATACTTCCCAATTCAGCTAAAGCAATTGCAAGAAAATCAAGCGCAAGTGCCAATGGTTGTCCATGAAAGTTGCCTCCTGAAATCACTTCATCTTCATCCGGAAAAACAGTTGGATTATCAGTGACCGAATTTATTTCCGTATAAAACACTTTTGATACGTAATCAAATGTATCTTTTGATGCCCCATGCACTTGTGGTACACACCGGAACGAATAAGGATCCTGTACCTGTTCTTTTTTACGTTGTATAAGCTCACTTCCTTCCAGTAATTTCAAAATATTATCCGCTGTTTTTACTTGTCCGGCATGTGGCCGGATGGCATGAATATGTGGCTTGAACGGATCTATTCTGCCATCAAAGGCATCAATGGAAAGAGCGGCAATGACATCTGCGGCATTACTTAATTTTCTTGTTTGCAGAATACACCAAACTCCATACGCACTCATAAACTGTGTACCATTAAGCAGTGCCAATCCCTCTTTTGATTTTAAATGAAGAGGTTCTAAATTCAATTCTTTCAACACCTCTGCAGAAAATTGCTTTTTATTTTTATAATACACCTCTCCTAAACCAAGTAATGGTAAACTCATATGTGCCAATGGAGCCAGGTCACCGGAAGCTCCTAAAGAACCCTGCTGAAAAACAACAGGAATAATGTCATGATTAAAAAAATCGATCAACCGTTCAACTGTTTCCAGTTGAACAGCTGATTTTCCATAAGCCAAAGCCTGTACTTTTAAGAGTAACATTAATTTTACAATTTCCTGAGGTACCTCATCACCTGTTCCGCATGAATGTGACATCACCAGATTCCGTTGCAGTTTTTCCAGGTCTTCAGCCGGAATAATCACGTTACACAAAGAACCAAAACCGGTATTTATACCATAGATCGGCTCTTTTTGTGAAGTCATTTTTTTATCCAGATATTCACGGCAATCCAGAATACTTTTTTTTGCTTCTTCTGATAAGGCAATTTTTTTCCCTGATGTGATGATCACATCAATCGTTTCAAAATCCAAATGTTTTAGAGAGATGTAATGCATATTATTTCAATCCTTTCAGGATCATTTTTATTCTGATTTCTTACTTGTTACTTATTATCCCCTTCTGATTTTATACGTTGTAAAGCTCTAAAAACTAAAATTCAAAATCAGCTGCCGGGTATCCGTTCTTTTTTACTGAGCTTTTCAATTATTTCATCAATGGTTAATTTCTCCTGTTCTCCGGAGCCCATGTTTTTAAGCGTTAACAGACCGCTTTGCATTTCATCCTCTCCAATAATTACAACGAACGGAATTTTTTTATCATCCGCATATCCCATTTGCTTTTTCATCCTGGCCTTGGCATCCGGATAGATCTCCGAGTTGATACCCGTCTTCCTTACTTTTGAAAGCAGCGGGAGCGAGTAATTCTGTTCCGCTTCGCCGAAGCTTACAAACAATAAAGAGGTGCCGGTTGCAACGGATCCAGGATAAAGATTTAATTCGTTAAGTACATCATAAATGCGATCGGCGCCGAAAGAAATCCCTACTCCGCTCATATTGGGCAATCCAAAAATACCTGTTAAGTCATCATATCTGCCGCCTCCGGTAATGCTACTGGTGAGTTTCCCTGCTTTTGCCTTTACTTCAAAAATGGCTCCTGTGTAATAATTTAATCCGCGTGCCAATGTAATGTCCAGTTCACATGCTGCAGTTGAAAGCTTACAGGCTTCTACCCTGTCAAAAATGTATTGCATTTCTTCAATACCCTTCAATCCTATTTCTGAGGAGGACAATAACTCTTTTAGAAAATTAAGCTTTTCCGTTGTGCTTCCATTGAACGCGATGAGTGGCTGCAATTTTTCAATGGCAGCTGCCCGGATCCCATTTTCCTGCAATTCTTTGTTAACGCCATCCACACCGATCTTATCCAATTTATCGATGGCCACGGTAATCGTAACAATTTTTTCTTTCTCACCAATTACTTCTGCTATACCGCTCAATATTTTACGGTTATTTATTTTGATGAGTACGGGAATTTTCAGTTGTGTAAACACATCATCCATCAATTGTACGAGCTCTACTTCGTTGATGAGTGAGTTGCTGCCAATGACATCTGCATCACACTGGTAAAATTCCCTGTAACGACCGGCCTGAGGGCGATCTGCCCT
>CAZMRM010000009.1:14722-21589 GCA_964568515.1 uncultured Chitinophaga sp.
CAAAAGGAGAGTTTCATGGTGGTGGACATTTAAGTTTAAAAGGAAATGTAAGTTCATGCTGATGCTGCACTACATAACGTGCAAAAGGCACTGTCAGATCATACTTCAATGCTTTTTCAGAAATCTGATTCGTTAATTTTTTAGAATCTTTTGATTGAAGCAACGTACTATCAACTTTATCCAGGAATTCTCCGGAATTTAAAATTTTAAAAATCAGCTTATCACCTTCTTCACCGTACTTACCCATTAGTGTTGACAGGTTTTCCATAGCAGGTGTTTCAATAGGAAGATACCCGTATCGTTGAAAAGATTCTTTAATCGTATCAAATATATAATTACGTTTCACCATTTGATCAGGTGAAAAATCGCGTGTGCCTGAAGGAATACTTGGTTTCAATGTTATTTTATTTTTTTTAGAATACCCTGAATGTTATCTTTAATATCATCGTTAATAATGGCTCTTCCCTCCGCCAAATTACCGATCTGAGTTTTCAGGATTTCTACATCATCATAATAATTAAATTTCTGATCGTGGTTATTATCAAATATTACTTTCATTAAAATATTACTGGTGGTGCTGTCTACGTACCAATCTATCAGTTGTGTATTGTCAGGTGTGATCTGTATCATATTGGCACCGGAAAGATCAGCCACATATACCTTTTCAGCATCTTCGCTGTTTATATAGCCATCCGTATTGGAATCATCTTCATGAATACCCAGTAAAATGAACCAATATTTTCTTCCTTTGTATTGCTTGTCATAATATGGAAAATAAAATTTAGAAATAATGGCCGGCTTTTGAAGTAATAAATGTGTTTCTTCTGTTTTCCTATTGTAAAAAATGATGTTGTTACAATCTTCAAAACTCAATGAGTAGAAATTATATTTAAAATTCTGATAGGTTGTTATGGCTGTACTATTGTAATTGGAAGATGCTGCTTTGGAACTCATACTTCTTGAATCCATGGTTTTCATTCCCAGGGGTATCAAAAGATAATCGGTACTGTCCAGGTCTTTATAGTCACCATAAACAAGTACCTTTCTTTTACGATTCTGGTCATTGTTCTCGGTGGAATCGTTACTTACCAGTCTCAAACCTTCTTCTTTATGTCGTTTATTGATATCAAAAACAAACATAAAAAACAGAATAATGACGGCACCAACGATACCACCTGTGATTGTTGCTAGAACAAGTTTTTTCATTAAACAGCGAGTTTTTTATAACGAACACGTTTTGGCTCCGCATTGCCCAAACGTTTCTTTCTGTTTTCTTCGTAATCGGAATAACCGCCTTCAAAATAATAAACCTGGGAATCACCTTCAAATGCAAGAATGTGCGTACATACCCTATCCAGGAACCAACGGTCGTGTGAGATGATCACGGCACATCCTGCAAAATTCTCCAATCCTTCTTCCAGGGCACGCAATGTATTTACATCCAAATCATTAGTTGGCTCATCAAGCAACAGTACATTCGCTTCCTTTTTTAAGGTCATTGCCAGATGAAGACGATTACGTTCTCCACCTGATAGTACACCGCATTTTTTCCCCTGATCCGCTCCATTAAAATTGAACTTAGAAACATATGCACGGGAGTTCATGGTCTGTCCTCCTATTTCAATGTTTTCGGTTCCACCTGTCAGTACTTCAAATACTGTTTTATTGGGATCTATTTCGGTGTGACTTTGATCCACATATCCGATCTTTACGGTGGATCCGACTTTAAATTCGCCTGCATCCGGCTTTTCCTGGTTCATGATCATACGGAACAAAGTTGTTTTACCGGCACCGTTTGGTCCGATGATTCCAACAATTCCGGCTGGAGGAAGTTTAAAATTCAGGTGTTCATATAATAAACGGTCACCAAATGCTTTTGAAACGTCAATGGCTTCAATCACTTCATTTCCCAAACGCGGACCGTTAGGAATGAAGAGTTCTAATCGTTCTTCTTTTGATTTCACGTCTTCACCCAGCATTTTCTCATAATTCTGTAAACGGGCTTTTGATTTTGACTGTCGTCCTTTTGCTCCCTGACGAACCCATTCCAACTCACGTTGCAACGTTTTCTGACGTTTACTTTCTGTTTTTTCCTCCTGTGCCAGACGTTTTCTCTTTTGATCCAACCATTCGGAATAGTTTCCTTTCCATGGAATACCTTCACCTCTATCCAACTCCAATATCCATCCGGCCACATTATCCAGGAAATAACGGTCGTGGGTAACAGCAATAACAGTCCCCTTGTAATTTTGGAGATGTTGCTCCAGCCAATCCACTGATTCCGCATCCAAATGGTTCGTAGGCTCATCCAATAATAAAATTTCAGGTTCCTGAATCAGTAAACGACACAGTGCTACACGCCTGCGCTCGCCACCCGATAAGTTCTTAACCGGCGTATCGCTTTCCGGACAACGAAGGGCCTCCATAGCCTGCTCCAGCCGGTTATCCAGGTTCCATAAGTCATGCTGGTCGATCAGGTCCTGCAATTTTGCCTGACGATTGATAAGCTTGTCCATTTCTTCCGGAGTCATTTCTTCTGCAAACTTATTGTTTACATCTTCGTACTCCTTTAATATGGAAACATGTTCCTGGGCACCTTCACGTACGATTTCAATAACTGTTTTTGAATCATCCAGTTTAGGTTCCTGTTCCAATAACCCGATACGATATCCCGGAGAAAAATGAATTTCACCCTGATAATTTTTCTCAATGCCTGCAATGATTTTTAATAAGGTGGATTTACCGGAACCGTTCAATCCTAAAATACCGATTTTGGCTCCATAATAAAATGAAAGATAAATATCCTTTAATATTGTTTTTCCAGCTGGTAATGTGCGGCTTACATTAACCATTGAAAATATAATTTGTCTTCCTTCCGACATGTTTCAGATGTTATAGGTGAATATATTTTGAATTTTAAATTTACGAGTTGCAAATATCGTAATTTCTGGGGAAAAAGAGGGGTAATATCGAGGAAATTTGGAACCCCAAGCCTTCATATGAAAAAAAACGACAGGCTTTTGAAAAAACCTGTCGCAACATCCTTGTTTCAGAGCTATTGAAATTATCTTAAGCTTGCTCTTTCTCTTATATAAAGAGGATATCTTTCATTGTATCTTCGAAGATAGATGAAAATGGAATTAGCCTTATCTTTCTTCTTTAGTTTTGTAAACTGCTCATAAAATTCCTTATCATTTTTCAATAATTCTTCCATAGAAGCCACATTAAAATCTTTTACCGAATTTGAATCGACACAGAGAATAAATTGCCTCAACTCGTTATAGGAACTGGTCAGTCCACGATTATAATACATAGGATCCTGATAACTGGAAATCACCTGGATTTCGGAAGTAAAATGACACAAGCTACCAATTACATTGATGCGGTTAAATGTTTTATTAAAATTCAGGTAAATGCTTCTGTTTCTGCAATATCCCCATACAGCGGATGATGCAACTTCCTGCTCTGCCCCCATCTGGTCGCGGTAAGTAAATTTTTTACCTTCCAGTACAAGGGTCAAAAAATTAAGTTCTGTTTTAGGAATGGCTGATATTATAGCCGCTTGAGGTATGGGATTATTGTTTTTAAACTGATCAATAGTCAGATAAATGCCTTCTTTGAATTCAAAATCACGTGTGTAAGCAGTAGAATCTGCCTGAGCTATTCCAATTGTAGAAATAAAAAACAATAAGATGAGTATTGAATTTTTCATAACGTTGTTTTTTTTCAAATTTCATACCTTATTTTTCAAATTCGGACTGTTATGAACACGACAGTTTATACGATAAAACAGGTACAAATGTTTCCTTCTCTTTTAAAGGATTTTTGTTGCACTTTTATAATTAATTGTATATTTAGAAGAATATATGATCCCTTTTCATTGAGTTAGCGGCTAAAAAAAAATTATATGAAACAAATAATATTAATATTTGGACTTATTTTTTATCAGTTGAATTTCCTGTATGCACAAAGCAAGATCAATTTTTCAATTGCTCAGCAGCTCCAAAAAAAAAGCACCGCCTCCATTGATGTGTTTATCAAAGGAGACATGGAACGGATCATGGAATTACTTGAATCCAACCGTGCTACACTCAAATACGCTGCAGGAAACATTGCTGTGGCCAGTGTCACTTTTCCTCAAATTGCCATTCTGCTGACAAGCGAAGGAGTGGAACGTATTGAAGCATATCCTCAGCGCAATACAATCATGAACGACACCATGCTCATTAATAATCACATTCTTCCTGTTCATGACGGAACATTTCCTTTAACACAAGCATATGACGGAACAGGTGTTGTGGTTGGAATTATGGATACAGGAATTGATTATACACATCCTGATTTTATAGACAGTACCGGGCATTCACGGGTAAAATATTATTGGGATCAGAATCAGATGAAAGCTGAGAATACTCCTGTTAAGTATGGATACGGACAGGAATGGGATCAAATACAGATAGATAGCGGAAAGGCAATACATCCCAGTGATGGTTTTCATGGAACCCACGTTGCGGGTATTGCTGCAGGAAACGGCCGGGCCATTAACAAATATAAAGGGGTTGCTCCCAACGCAGATCTGGTAGTTGTAGCTGTTAATTTTAATAGTTCCAATCCTACACTGTTGGCTGATGCGGTGGATTATATTTATTCAAAGGCGGATCTTTTAGGTAAACCTTGTGTAATTAATGCCAGTCTGGGTGATTATTTTGGATCACATGACGGAAAAGATTTACAGGCTCAGCTGATCAGCAATATGATTGATCAAAAAAACGGACGTTCTTTTGTCGCTTCCGCCGGTAATAAAGGGAATAGCCCCATTCACTTAGGATACAATGTTACTTCAGATACCAATTTTACTTTTTTCAATCTTTCCAGTGGCTCTATTTTTATTGAAATATGGGGTGATACTGCTAACCTTAACAATATCCAATTTTCCATCGGCGCTGATCAGTTTACCCCTAACTATTCTTTCAGAGGACACACAAAATTTAAAACAATAGCCTCCGTGCTGGGTATATATACGAATGATACATTGTATAAAAACGGAAAACGAATCGGTACGATTGAAACATATGGTGACCAGATAGGCAGTACTTACTCTCTTAGTTATTTCATCACTCCGGATTCTACTTCCTATAAATGGCGATTGAGTGCAACAGGAAATGGAAAATTTGATCTCTGGAGTTTGAACATGGTCAGCTCCGGATTACCTTCTTCCAAAGTTATGCGGGATAGCGTTTATTATAAATATCCTGATCTTCAGCAAACCATAGTGAGCAGCTTTCAGTGTCTGGATAATGTGATTACTGTTGCCAATTATACCAATCGCAAATCCTATGTTGATTACAACCATCAACTCTATTATGCCAAGGAAATTCCGGGCAAACGACATTCGTCTTCCAGCTGTGGTCCTACACGTGACGGCCGTTTAAAACCGGATATTTCTTCACCGGGTGATGTAACACTTGCTTCGTTGGATCAGCGGGTACGTGATGTCTATATTAAAGACAATCCGAGTTCTATTGCACCGGAAGCTTATCATGCCCGCGACGGAGGAACTTCATCTGCCGGCCCTGGTGTTGCAGGTATTGCAGCATTATACCTTCAAAAAAATCCAACTGCAACAGCTATGGAAATAAAAAATGCTATTTTAACATGTGCCCGTCAGGATGCATTTACAGGCAGTTCGCCCAACAACATGTACGGATATGGAAAAGCAGACGGTTTCAAAACATTAACAGAGTGTGCACCAAACGGAATAGATTCTTATCAACAAAACAGTTACTCTTTCCGTATTTTTCCAAATCCCAGTACTTCCGGTAATCCGGTTTATTTTGATGTTTCCCTGCCCGCCGGAAGCATGGTACAAACCATCTTTATATACAATGAGCTAGGAAGCTGTGTGTCAAGCATACAACAACCACAAAAGCAGATTCAACTCATACAACCACTCTCACCCGGCGTTTACTTTTGTAAACTGATCTCTAATACAGGGATCGTGGCAATCAAAAAAATGGTAATTTTGTGATCGAATGAGTTTACAACGATTATTAAGGATACTTGGAATTATTTCCATTTTTTTAGGAACTGTTGCTGCACTGCTTTGTATATCCAATATTCAAGGATTAATTTATGCCATTCCAATCGGATTTATCGGCATGCTGTGTTCCGGCATTTATGTTTTTATTGATACACGTAATGAAATAAATAAGAAAAAGATAACAGCAGGTATCATTGGTATGGTCCTAAGCTCAGCACCTGTTCTATTTATCATTACATTTATGATCATCCGCTATTTTAACCGTTAAACTAATGACATCTTCAACTCTTCACTCGGTCAATAATTATCTGTCGTTAATTAAAATAAGTCACACCATTTTTGCTTTACCTTTTGCTATCATTGGTTATTTTGTTGCAGTTACTTATACACACACGGCTTTTGATGCCCGTCTTTTTTTACTGGTAATTATGTGTATGGTATTTGCAAGAAGCGCGGCAATGGCATTTAACAGGTACATTGACAGGGAATTTGATGCAAAAAACAGTCGTACAGCAGTCAGGGAAATACCTGCTGGAATCATCAAACCATCCAATGCCCTGTTTTTTGTGATCATCAGCAGTGTTCTGTTTATCAGCACCACCTTTTTCATCAATACCATTTGCTTTTATTTATCTCCTGTCGCATTGCTGGTGATATTGGGTTATAGTTATACCAAACGGTTTACCGCCTTGTGTCATATTGTTTTAGGAATTGGTTTGTCATTGGCACCCATCGGTGCTTATCTTGCTGTAAGCGGCCGCTTTGACTGGTTGCCCATCTTTTTTTCACTAACGGTTTTATTCTGGGTAAGTGGCTTTGATATTATT
>CAZMRM010000010.1:0-5611 GCA_964568515.1 uncultured Chitinophaga sp.
TGTTTTGAAGTCAAACTAAAAAAAATCGGATATGTATAACTATGGAATTGGAGGTAATGAAGTAAAACTTGATGCCTCAGAAGCGATAGCAGATATTGCAAATAACAGAACTTTACTGGTACAAAAACTGACACTGAATGATCCTGTAAAACCAGAAGCGGTATACGATCTGAAAAATGTGGAAGAAGTATTTGCACACTTTAAACCACATTGTACTGTTGATTTTCAAACGGAAGAAGGAACTACAAAATCAGAAGAATTACATTTTGCAAACCTGGGCGACTTTGGTGTAAAAAGCGTAATTGATCAAAGCAATTTTTTAACGAACCTGAATGTGGAGGTGGAGCAATATCATAAAATTGCAAAGCAATTCAAAAGCAATAAAGTATTGAAATCATTGATTGAAAATCCTGAAGGTAAACAAGCAGTGAAAGATGTGTTAACAGCACTATTGCATGAATTGAACAGTTCAGAATAAAACATAACTGTTTACAAATGTTTTTCAACCCAAAGAGTTTTAGAAAAAATCAGTAAAACAAAGGATCAACTTTTTCCATACTGGGTTTACTGGAACTCCTCACCGGAATACTTGAAATTTTCTTTTAACTAAAAATTGATAAAAAAGATGGCCTTACAGGAACAAAATATACAAAGTGAAGTTGCTTATAAATCAAAAGAAGAAGCACAGTCACATTTAGAAGAGAGCTTAAAAAAGCTGACCAAAGTAGGTGGTTTTTCCTTTCTTGAAAATACAATAGATGGATTGCAAAATGTGAACCCGGAGCGCAAAGCACGTAAGAATATATTCATGACCGATCCTGAAAAGAAAAAGGAAAGACAGGAATTAAAAAAACGTCTTGAAATCTGGTTGAATTTATTGAATCAATCTTCTTCCGCTTCCGAAATAGCAGATAAGAGCATGGAGAAGGTAGAGTCAGGAACAAAATTACTGAACAAAAATATTGGTACGGCACTGGAAACATTCAGAGAACTTGAACAAGCATATCGTTCCATGGCGCTGTTCTATAAAAATACGGAATCGGATAAAATCAAGAACATTACGATTTTAAATGCTTCTGCTGATCAAATCAGGGATTTGGATAACACCCGTTTCATTGATTATGTGGCGGAAGAATTAAAACAAAATTTTGACCGTTTGGATTTACGGCAAAATTATTCTTTGCTGGTCATACCAGGCTACCTGGGTTCTAACAAAGTGGTCGAAAAATGGGCAAAAATAGCACATGAAAATAAAACCATGCTGGTAACTGATTTTGCCAATCTGGAGGCACCGGATGATGTAATTGATTTATTTGAAGATGCCAACTTAACAGGGGGAGATGTGTACCGTTCAAACGTGATCATGGCCTGTAACTGGCTGGTAGGAAGAGGAAAAGTGGATCAGGCAAATGAGGAAGAGGATTTATTTGTTCCGCCATCCGCCGCTTTAGCAGGTAAAATGTATTACACGATGTTATCACAGGTAACTGCCGGTAAAAAACATGGTGGTATGAATGAAGTGGATGCTGTTCGTTTTGATTTGAAAAAAAGCGAAATTTCACAACTCGAAAAACTGGGTCTGGTACCTATGGTAAATGAATATGGTAAAGTAATGGCCTTTTCTGCAAAAACATTGTTTAACGGAGATAACCTTGGATTACAAACCTATTCTGTAGTCCGGGTATTTGATCACATTACCAAAGTACTATTTGATTTTTTAAACAGAAGAGCTTTTGAAAATTGGACCAGTAAAACAGAAAGTGATTTACGAAGCCAGATTGTTAAATTTTTGGATGGAATACAAGGACCGGACAGATTGATAGAGAAGTTTAAAATTCAACGATTGGAGCAAGATCCAAGTCAAAAAGATCGCGTGTATCTGGATATACACATCACACCTTATTTTCCTGCGAAAAGTTTTGTGGTGAAGTTGGATGGAAGAAAAGGAGATGATGAAAATGCAACATGGAACAGTGAGTACAAACAATCATAAGTTTTTTTCTTTTTTCTTAACCCTTAAAACTTAAACAACATGTCATTTAGAGCAACATTAAACATAGGAGGTAAGGAGCACGACGTATTGAATTGTGCATTTACCATGAGCCGCGATACAGATCCAAAAGGAAGACCATCTTCCGGCGTATACGGCGGCCGTATTTCTTTTGAAATAGAATCCACTTCAGATACTTCTATCATCGAGTCAATGGTGAATAATCAATTTAAACCGTTCGACGGAAGTGTGATCTTCAAAAAGTCTGATGAAGATGCAAAGATGAAAGAATTGAGTTTCAAAAATGCATACATTGTACATTACCAGGAAGGACTTGATGCCAATGGTGATACACCAATGGTTGTTAAATTTACTGTTTCTGCCGAAACAATTAAATTAGGTAATGCAGACCACGATAACCGTTGGCCAAAATCATAGTTAAATTTTAATAAAAACCTCTCATCCCGGATTGTACTCATTGTCGTATAATTTATGAATCCGGATGAGAGGTTTTTTATTCCCCGATTTTCTTGTACATAAAAAAGAAAGCGAATTTTGAAGAGGAAATTATGGCAAGCTATAAACTTTTTAAATTAAAAACCTATCCGGCTCATGCCGGCCCATCTCTGGATTTTATTAATCAGCACAGTGAATTAATAAAGGAACGTGTCACTCCTACAAGAGAAGGAAGATACATTGTATATAGTATTGGCAAACACGTGAGCTCACAACGCTGGCTCTTTTCAAGTATTGCCTGGGGCACACCCATGAAGTTTGAAAAAGAAGTGGTGTATGTTCAAAAAAATGGGAAGTGGGTCAAACTAAGTGCTACCAACTCACAATGGTTGAGCGGTGGAAACTCAGAAAAAGATTTGCACGACTACCTGATAAAATTATATGTTTCCTACAAACAAAACAATGTGAGGTTATACAGTAATGGGATGCCTGGTACATGGGTATTCAATGATTTTGGACATGTGTCAGTGAAATATTTTAAAGATACCAATGATAATTTTAAACTGGATAAAAATGAATCCCTGATGAGCGATTTTATCCATACAACACCTGTAACCGAAGCCGTATCCAGTTTTAATAAACAAAATATACGCTCTGCTCAACCTGTTCAACTGGTTAGCTCTCATGGCTGCATACATGTGAGGCCTGATGATATTGATGAAATGATCAGAAATAAATACATTGAAAAAGGATCCGCTTTTGTTGTGCATCCGTATCATCCTAATCAGGTAAGCGAAAATGTAATAGTCGTAAATAATAACAAACGCTTTCCTGTAACGGCATTTGAAGTTCATTTTTTTCCCCGATCAAGTACAAATGAAACAATTTCCGGCAGCGGTGAATTAGTGATTTACAGCATTAAAAAAAACTAGAATGAATTATCTGAAACAACTCTGTGTACTATTGGGATGCTGTGTGTTGATGGCCTGTTCTACAAATCAGCAACAAAATCCTGCAACCACTGCTGTTCAGAAGCATCCAGCTCCTTCCCTTCCTTCGGTCATCCATTCAGTGGCAGAAGTTTTGCCAATTTCAGTGGACTCCGTTTCATTATTTTTTGAAAGCCTCGATTCCATGACATCCCGGAAGCAGCATGATCCATTCAGAAACGAGGTAGGATATTCACGTTATACTATTTTTTATACACTGGATTCTACCAAGCAAAAAGTAGTATCACTTTCCGTTGAATTTCAGGAAGCACCTGTTTCCATCGAAGACATTGTTCAAAAATTTGGTGATGAGTTGATGTCATCACGTTTGAACAAACTGGATTTTCCCAGAGAGGATGGCTTTCAGATGCAGGAATTTTTTTTTAAAAATTCAAAAAGTGAAATCAATCTGGTTATGACCATCCGGTTTCAAAACGTTGCAAAAGTGGATCTGGAAGTAATAGAGGATCTTAAAAAAATGTAGCAAATACTCACCTTTTTTATTCAACCTTTTTGTATTCATTATAAGTTAACATTGATGAACCACTTTCCCCGTCGGTTAATCGAACATTTTTCATGGTCAATACCTTATAGATATTGATTCGGCAACCTGAGGCAAACTTTTATCAGCCAACAGCGTAGAAGTCATTGGATTTTTTATGGAAGTGAACCTTAAGGCAAATAGGCCTGTTATTTGACGGTTCGACTTGGTATAAATTAAAATCAATGGTATGAATAGAAAAATCCTCCGGCTCAAAAAGACAATCCATTTCATATTTACTTGAATTCATTCGCATGAAAAAGGACGTACTTAATATAGGATTTATGATTGTGTTTTTTCTGGTCTCTTGTTCACAAGGAAAAAAAACACAAGCAGAAAGCAGAAACGAAGTTTTAAAAAATGATGTTTACAGCAATATTCAAAAAATTGCAGAAGCACTTCCAATGGATTACAAAAAAGCACACGATTTTTTTAGCGGATTGGACAGCACAAAAAACAAAAGCTTTCGCCGGAACAACAGTCAGCAATTTCAATACAATCACTTCACGGTATTTTATGAGCAGGCCTGGAACAGAAAAGTATTGGCCGGTGTGGGTATAGATCTGGATACAACCAGTCATGTAGATATGAACAGACTGGCTGAACAGTTGAATTCCAAATGGCACAGTGTAAACTTAGTTGAGATAAAAAAGGGCCGGACTCATTATACAGCAGACTACGTGGATTCTAAAAACAGAAAAAAGAAGATCAGGATCACTTTGGGCATATTGAACCAGAGCCCAAAAAAAGACAGTGAAGTGACGTTCATTGCCATTGATCTGGAAACAGAAAAAAAGAAAGATTACAACTTATAATTCCCTGCTTCATCTATAGTAACCCGCAATTCCTTGTGCTCCTTTTGAAAAAGGTCATATCCTTTTTTCAGCTCCCTCCAAAAAGATAGTAATTCTGTATTCGATGCGTAATCTGCATGATAGCGTTCCACATTTTCATCTGTTAATTGAAAGGGAAAAACATATACGGGAATTTTTTGTTGTCCATTTTGACAAGCTTGAACGGCCAGTAAATAAATCTCTTTGATTTTATCATTGGTCATGGGCAAACAACCGATGGTTACACATTCACCATGAATGAAAATATCACTACCGGGTTTACCGGCGGTACTCTTTTTTTTATCAGCTAAATTAGGATAGTTTAAACCCAGGGACAGGTAGTAACTGCTATTGGGGTTAAAGCGGTTGATATGGTAAAAACCTTCCGGTACCTGCCCGTCACCTTCCATTCTTTTAGGGCCCAACCGGCCTGAACTTGCACAGATATCATAAGTATGGAACAAAGAGTAAGTGGCAGCTGTTTTACTTTTTGCGTAAATGTCCAGCTTTTTTTCACTTTTGTAGGCTACGATCAGGATCTGAAGATTATTCAGTGTAAGATCAAAATTTTTGAGGCGTTCAGCTAAAATGTTTTCTTTTTCTTTATAAGCGGTTCTTACCCGCTCGTATTTTTTTTGACTGCTGACAAATCCTGTATCCGGCAGAAAGGCAGATAAAATGGATAGACCAATGATGGAGAAAATTTTTTTCATGGTTGTATGTTTAGGTAAAGATAAAAAAACAAGCGAATAATTGGGGAAGATGAAAAGGATAGGAATCTCTAAAATTATTCATAACCACC
>CAZMRM010000010.1:5621-7797 GCA_964568515.1 uncultured Chitinophaga sp.
AAATTAATACTTTGAAATGAAGCCAATTATTGATAAACTTGTTAAGTTAATCTCGTATCGTCACTAGATAACAGAACCCATTTTTTTCTCAACTTTTTCATCAAAAACATTCCCATGGCAAAAGAAATAAATACGGACGTATCCATTGAAGGAAAAAAGATTTCACATTTTTCTTCTATCGTCATCAGTCAGCAATTTAATGCACATAATACCTTTCAACTGGTGGTCAGTCACGATGTGATGGAACAACTGGGAAGTCACTCCATCCAGTCTTCTCAGGATTATATTGGAAAACGCATTACCATTGCTTTTGGAGAAGTATCCACATCGGACAATACGTTTAAAGGATTGATCACAGAGGTAGGAATGCAGCAAAGTCAAGGGTTGTGGGGCAATATCGTTTTGAAAGGATACAGCCCGACATTTTTACTGGAAAGTGGAGAGCACTATGCCTCCTACTATAAAAAATCCTTGAACAATATCGTAAAAGATATTACGGGTAAAATGGCTGTGCATGATATGCAAATTACAATCAAGCCGAAGAACACCAAAACAATAGATTACATCTCCCAATACCGCGAGTCCAATTTTAATTTTATAAACAGGCTGGCCGCCGATTATGGTGAATGGTTCTATTACAACGGAGAAGAATTGTTTTTCGGTAAACCGGCTCAGCAGTCAAAAGTGGATCTTATCTATGGGGAGCACATTGATGAAATGTCTTTTTCCATGCGTATTGTTCCTTCAAAAGTAACACACATCAGTTATAATTCTTCGGATGATAAAGTTAATAAATCCAATTCTCCATCCAGTGTGGATGGAGCGGGAACCTATACAAAAAAAGCATTGAGTGCATCCGACGAATTATTTTCTGCTGCTGTCGTTCAGCCATCACAAATCAGGACACCTGATAAACAACAGCTGGATGATTATGCAAAAAAGCAAAAAGGAGTACAGGCTGCATCTGCTGTTTTACTGACCGTACATGGAGATAATCCAAAGGTAAAATTAGGGGATCATGTCAATATAAAAGTTGCACAAAAAGAAGCGAAAGGACAGGAAACCCCGGAGCATGGCGAATACCTGGTATTTGGGATCACACATCACCTGAACGGTACAGGAGAGTACACACATACATTTGAGGCATTGCCTGCAACAACCAATTATATTCCCGCAACTGTTCAACGACCCCTGGCAGAAACGCAGATGGCCATTGTGAAAGACAATTCAGATCCTCAGAACATGGGAAGAGTAAGGGTTTCTATGTTATGGCAGGAAGAAAACGGAGAAATGACAGACTGGATACGCGTATTGACACCAGATGGCGGAGGTGGTGATAAAGTAAGCAAGAACAGGGGTTTTGTTTTTATTCCCGAAGTGAATGATCAGGTATTTGTGGGTTTTCGTTACAACGATCCCAACCGTCCCTTTGTATTGGGCAGTGTATTTCATGGAAAAACCGGTGGTGGCGGAGGTAGTGGCAATAAGGCGAAGAGCCTTACAACACGCAGCGGAAGCACTGTAACACTGGATGATGATAAAGGAAGTGTTACCGTAAGTGACCCGAGTGGAAATACGATTGTTTTAAATGGTGATGGTACAATGACCGTGACGGCACCGAATAAAATTGATTTTAATTCCAAAGAGATCAACATCAGCGGAAGTGAAAAAGTGAATGTAAGCAGTAAATTAATTGATGTCAGCGGGCAAGATAAAGTAAGCATGGGATCAAAAGAAATTACGGCAACCGGTACCATTAAAGTTTCCGTAAACAGCAATACAAAAGTGGAAGTGGGCGCGCCTTCTACCAATATCGAAGGACAAATGGAGCTAAAGCTGAAAAGTACCGGCATCATTGATATGGATGGTACCACCATGACTAATGTAAAAGGTGGTATGCTAAATCTGAACAGTTAATAAAAAACAAGATGAGTACAGAACATAATCCCATAGCTGTTTTAGTTTCAAAAATTCAGAAGAAATGGAACGAAGAAGTGCATCCACACGATGAATATAAATTGGTGAGATGGATCATCCGGTCCGAACAAGCACGATTATATGAAGGGTTTTTAAAGCTGGAATCTTCGGCACACGGCAGTGTTCCGGAGGTGTTTATAGTGATGTTAACACCGTTTGTTACAAAAAAAACGTTCAGCAAAGATTTAATCGGTCACTG
>CAZMRM010000010.1:7807-9705 GCA_964568515.1 uncultured Chitinophaga sp.
AAAGCTGAAAAGGAAAAATTGAAAAAGGACAATGCATCGTCTGATGTTTATTCCTGGAATTTTTCAAACATTGAAAAACAACTTGAAAATAAAAATACAGATCACGATGCGTTGCTGGTAGAAATGTTAGCATCCTTTCAACAGTCTTTTCCTGAAAAGAAAAAACAACTGGTACTGGCACTGATGCCTAAAACAGTGAACAGTGTGAATGAGTATACGGATTGGTTGAGCGATCTTCTTAAAAAGAATATCCCCTTATATACACGTCTCTCCATTTTTGATTATGAAGAAGAACATTTTTTTGATGATCTGTTCAAGCGTTTTCAAAGCAGCACAAAAAGCCTGACTCTTCCACTGGATCTGCAGGGTGCAATAAATAAATTGTCGAAGATGGGGGATCCGAATTCTCCGGAGTTGCAGTTTAGAAACTGTATGCAGGAAATGGGGGAGGCCGCTTCAGCAAATGATTTTAAAAGAATGGAAAAGTGGGGGACAAAAGCTTTGGAAATAGCACAACGCTCGGGCAAAAAAGGATTTTATGCTTCCGCACATCTTATCTATGCAGGTATGCTATTTACTTTTAAAAAGTATGAAGAAATTTCTTACTTGCTGGAAGGTGGATTACGATTGGCACAACTGGGCCTCAACGAAGGAGATGAGACCTGCAAGGTGACAACAATACAATTGTATGCATACAAAGCAGCCTGCAAACAGCATATGGGACAGGATATGGAAGCGGCGGATTTATTTGTAAGACAAGGTGAACTGGCCATACAATACGGTTTTGGTGTTCAGGCACTCACAGCCTGGTGGCAGGCCTATACGATTTATCAGAAAAAAGATCAGAAAGCATACATCGCCTTAATGGAAAAAGCATATCAGCATGGAAGCACCTTTACACCCGAAGAATTGATGCATTCCAGTTTTGGTTACATTGCTTTTGATTACCATGATTACCTCAGTAATTTGAAACAACTGGAAAAATGCAAAGAGATCGATTTACTCATGCAGAAAGTTGAAGGAGAAAACTGGAAAGAAAAAATAGAAAAGTATAAGAACGATACAAAACATAAGAAACGTTTCTTGTTTATTTGAACCTTCGCTAAAGCTACGGTTCATACACTGAGCCTCTGTATATGCCGGAACCTCTTATATAATAAGCCTTCGGACTGTGTAAGCGATGCTTTGATGGAACTTAAACGCTATGATTATACGGTGAGTTTAAATTTACCGTGGCCATTTAGAGTGAATGATAACAGTTCAAAATTTTTTAAATACATCCCATGTTAACGAACAAACATTTTACTCCGGTAGTAGGTTTGGACATTCACCTGATTGTGACTCCAGTAGGTCCTCTTCCCATCCCTCATCCTTTTATAGGTCTGGTGCTGGATGTGATGGATTACATTCCTTTCATCGGTTCTTCCGTAAATGTAAACAATGTCCCCCGTGGCATCTGTGATACCTCTGGCAATATCCTCACCCTGATCCATATTCCCATGGGTGGGCCTTTTTTACTGGCTCCCATGGTGGGACATGATTCGGTCAATTTTTTCGGAAGTACCCGTGTAAAAGCAGAAAGTGTTTCCTTAAGTCCTTCCGGATACATGCTTATGACCTGTAATGATATCGGTATTCCTTTATCCTTATCACCGGGAAAAAAATTAAAACCCCTTCCCAGTCTTTACCTGCCTACCTCTTTTACCCTTCCGCTTCCTCTTGGAAGGCCGGTGATGGTGGGCGGTCCTTATGCACCGGATCTGTTGGGTATTCTAAAACAGCTGATCATGTCTTATGGTTTTGGTGCTGTTTTAAAGGGACTGGGCAAAGGTCTGAAAAAACTTAATCAGCTTTTACCTTCCAATAAATTTACCCGGGGATTAAAAAGTACCCTCTGC
>CAZMRM010000010.1:9715-19262 GCA_964568515.1 uncultured Chitinophaga sp.
CCCTCTGCAAAATGGGTTTTGAGCCGGTGGACCTTATCACCGGCCGCGTGATCTATGCAGGTACCGACTTTGAGCTTCCCGGTATCATTCCGGTAAAATGGCAACGGAACTGGTACTCCGATTCAGCCTATGAAGGTCCCCTGGGACACGGCATGCATCATGGTTATGATCTGACCCTGGAGCTGCTGTCCAGAGAACAGCTTATTCAGCTGATCCTGCCCGATGGCAGAGCCGTGGCCTTTCCCTGTCTTATAACCCCCGGAGATTCTTTTTATAAAAGGGAAGAAAAGCTCAGCCTGCATTGCCTGGATGGAAAGGAGTATGAATTAAAGGATTACAGCAGTCAGCTTAGCTACCGCTTTCAAAAGTCCGGAGGGGTTTACAAACCCCTCCGCCTGTACAACAGTGCCGGTTTTGCTTTGCAGTTCATCTATGATAACCGGCATCAGCTGATAGAGATCATTGATACTGCCAATCGTGTGATCCGGCTCTCGCTGGATAAGGAGGACAGAATAACCGGCATCACTGCACATCATGGAAAGGAAGAACGTCTGCTGGTGAGCTACCGGTACAATGAAGCAGGTGACCTGGTGGGTATAGGTGATGCCCTTGGACAGTACACCACCCTGGTATATAGGAATCATCTGATGGTATCCAAGACCGACCGCAACGGACAAAGCTTTTACTGGGAGTATGATGGTAACCATACCGGTGCCCGCTGTGTGCATACCTGGGGAGATGGCGGTTTACTGGAAGGCTGGATCAGTTATCACAAGGGTTATAATAAGGTGACCAATTCACTGAAAGAAACAAGTATTTATTATTACAATGAATTGAACCTTTGTACCCAGGTAAAAGATCCTCTGGGCAATTCTGTTTTTCATGAATATACCCTCTTTATGGAACCTTACCGGGATGTGGATGAGGAGGGCAATGTAAGGGGTTATACGTATGATGAGCGGGGTAATCTGAAAACAGTGAGGGGTAGTGATGGTGCCACCACTACGTATGTATATGATGAAGAAAACAGGTGTTTACTCACCATCCATCCACAGGGCAATACAAGGGTAAATACTTATGAGAATAATTTGTTGTTATCGGTTATTTCGGAAGATGAACAGATCACGGGGTTTGATTACAATACGGATGGACTACTTAAGCGGATACGGAACAACAAAGGAGAATACACTCATTTGGATTATGATGCCGATCATAACCTGATCCGGCTGGTATTACCGGGTGGTGCTACTACCAACTGGAAATATGATGCCTGGGGAAGATGTGTTGAAAAAATAAATCCGGAGAAGCAGACACAGTTTTTTGCATATGATGAACTCGACAGAGTAACACGCATTCATTTGCTTGATGAAAATACATTGAAACTGGAATATGATGCATATGACAATGTGGTGCTGGCGAAAGACAAGAAGCATGCGGTGTATTTCAACTATACGCCCCTGGGTAACTTAACAATGCGTGAACAAAACGGAACAAAAACATTTTACAATTATAACACGGAAGAACAGCTCGTGTCGGTTGTAAATGAATTTGGTGAAACGTATCGCTATGTCAGAAATGCAAAAGGCGATGTTATTCAGGAAGAAGGTTTTGATGGTCTTATAAGAAACTATAAACGTGATCGTACAGGAAAGATCTTAAGGGTAGAACGTCCGGGAGGAAAATTCAATGAATATGAATACGACTTAAATGGCAACATTATTCGTATCCTTTATAGTGATGGCAGCTACACATTGTATAGTTATGACAGGAACGGACAATTCATCGAAGCGAACAATGAAACCAGTACTGTAAAATTAAAACGCTGGGGCGATGGTCAAATACAACAGGAAGATCAGGATGGATATGTAGTAGAAAGTAAATTTAATGAGCTGAGTCAGCGAATACGTGTAATCAGCAGTTTAGGTGCAGATGTGCAATTAGGTTATTCCATTCAGGGTGTGGTGGAGGATATGCGTGTGAATCAATCGGATGTGTATTGGCATGCAGAACTAAAATACAATAACATCAATCAGGAAACGGAGCGGATAACAGGAAACATCACCAACCGTTTCAGCTATAATTTTGCAGGTAAGGTGAAAGAGCACTATACAAGGGCAAATGAGCGTGTGAGTCGTCACAAACAGTATGAATGGAGCATTAATGATAAGTTGTATACCATCCATAATTTATTGAACAGGCAGACATTAAATTTTGAATACGATAAATTTGACAGCATTGTAAAAAGTTCGGAAGGCACACTGCATGAAAATTTTTTCAGAGATGATGTGAAGAACATTTATAAAGCGAAAGACAGAAAAGACAGAAAATACGGACCAGCCGGCAAATTACTTGTTTCCGGAACCAGTCGTTATTCGTATGATGAAGAAGGGAACTTGATAAAAAAGGAGACACAAAGCGGAGATTGGATATATGAATGGACAGATAGTGGTCTTTTAAAAAAAGTGATTCGACCCGATAAAAAAGAAGTTCGTTTTGAATATGATGCCCTGGGCAGAAGAACCGCCAAAATTTTCAATGATAAAATCACCCGTTGGGTGTGGGATGGAGATCATCCTTTACACGAGTGGACCTATCACCTCGAAGATCGCCCTAAAACAGTAGTTACAGAACATGGATTACTTGCAACTGACAAACCGGAACCGGTAGAAAAACTGATCACCTGGATATTTGATGAAGGTGTGTTGCAACCCGCAGCTAAGATTGTCAACAACCATGCTTATAGTATTGTAACCGATTATCTGGGTACGCCGGTAGAAAGCTATAGTGATACCGGCGAAAAAGTATGGGAATGCGAAATGAGCGTTTATGGTAAAACTCAAAAGCTGCAGGGTTCACATTCTTTTATACCCTTCCGGTATCAGGGACAATACGAGGATGAAGAAACGGGATTGTTCTACAACCGCTTCCGGTATTTCAGTCCGGAAGAAGATGCCTACATCTCACAGGACCCGATAGGGTTAAAAGGCGGCATACGCTTTTATGCATACGTGCATGATCCGAACTGGTGGCTGGATCTGTTTGGATTAACGGGAACTTATTTTTTTACAGATGGCACAACATCTTACATCGGAAAAGGTCCCAAAGACAGAATGTATGCTTCCATGAAAGAAAGAGTAGGAGGTTCCGGAAATGTGACCACCGGTGTTCACCATGATTTTGGAAACAATGCCACCGGGCTGATGGTAGAGTCAGAACTGATGAGCAGGTACAATGCAGTTTCCAGCAGCAATTTCCACAATGCCATTAATTCACCGGGCAAAAAAATGCTGGATGATTTGAAAATAAACAATCCAACTGCATACAATGACATTATCAATAAGGCAAATGCCGTTGATACTGATTTTAAAACAACAACGGGTATCACTTGTAAATAAATCATATGACAGCAAAATTTAATATTTTTGACAATGGCTGGAGCAAAAAAGTAATCTCCGCCGATTTGAATGAATTTGACAGCGCAATTGAGTTTATCAAAGAAAATAAGTGTGATGGCCTTCAATTGCAAAGTCCTGCAGGAACTACGGAAGTGATCCCGGATTTTCAGAAATTTAAAAGCATTGCCGATCTGCTGCTTTATTTATCCATCGACTCTTCCAATAAACTGAAGAAAGTGGAGAATGTAAAAGGGATTTATGAATTAAAGAATTTACAAAAACTTGTATTAGCCAAAGAGGCATTTGAGCTCGATCTCTCTCATTTCAAAAAGCTACATGAAACAGGAGTTGAATATTCTTCAAAACTAAAGGGTCTTTCAAAGCATACCGAGTTGGAGATCCTGGTGCTGAGAAAATATCCTAAAGGTGATTTAACAGAATTTACCGCTTTAAAAAATTTACGTAAGTTTCATGTTTACCAATCCAAAATTATTTCGGCCAAAGGTATTGATGAATTACAAAACCTGGAAGAAGTGAATTTTTCTTTTAATAAAGACTTGAATAATATCCAGGATGTATTAAAATTGCAAAAACTTCAAAAGGTGCATATCGAAAAATGTGAAAAACTTGCTGATTTCAATTTTGATAAAAATACAACCATCAGGGAGTTATTCATTACTTCCGTTTCTTCTTTGAAGAATATTGAAAAATTAACAGGATTGGAAATGATTACCTTCTGGGATTTAAAAGACGGTGACTTAACACCGCTTTTAAAATTACCAGCATTAAAGGAGATCCGCTTTCATCCCCATAAAAAACATTATTCGCACACGAAGGAAGAAATTAATAAGCTTTTAAAAAAGTAAGGATTGGTGAACAATCTATCACATCCACCGAAACCTGCCAGAGTTTATGCTGGTTGAATTGTGTGTTCGCCGGTTAGCGGAACGAAGAACATGTGATGCTTCCTATCAAACGTTCTTCGTTCCGCTCGGACCGGCATCCGATGTTAATTATTATCAAACAATTGTCTACCCCTGGAACTCCTCGCCGTATTATTGGGTAATGTGTAGCGGGAATGATTAAAAGCATTAACCGTTATTTGAGTATTGTGTATATTTGGTTTCAGATTTTATAGCTCTTGAAAGAACATATGCATATCCTTTTACTCGAAGATGATTTTACATTATCCACAGAAATTAAAAATTTTCTGACGGGGCACGCTTTTTCCTGTGATGCAGTATATGACGGAGCTTTGGTTTTAAAACAATACCACCTTAAACAATACGACCTGATCATTCTGGACATTAACGTTCCGGGAATGAATGGACTGAATGTTTGCAAAGCCCTCAGAGAAGAAGATAAAACGGTACCCATTTTAATGCTCACAGCTTTTGGTGAAATAACAGATAAAGTGACTGCATTTAATCAGGGGGCAGATGATTACCTGGTAAAACCATTTCATTTTGAAGAATTATTACTTCGTATTAAATCGCTGCTGAGAAGAAAAGTTACTCCTCAAAAAGAGGAAGAACAACTGCAAATAGAAGACCTGCTGATTAACAATACTGAAATGAAAGTATTCCGTTCCGGCCAGGAAATCAATTTAAGCCCTAAAGAATACCGGCTTCTTTTCATCCTTGCAAAAGCAAACGGAAGAGTGGTTTCTAAGAATCAAATAGCGGAAGAATTGTGGGATTATCACATCGAAACGAGTCAAAATACAATAGAAGTTTACATTAATTTTTTAAGAAAGAAAATTGATAAGGATTTTGAAAGAAAATTGATTCACACCAAAGTTGGTTATGGTTATTATTTGAAATCAGAGAACCAGCTATGACATTAAAAACCAAAATATCCTTACTGATTGCTTCTTTGTTTACCATTGTTTTTGGAATAGCAGTTATTGTTATTTATATGTTGTTTGCCAATTTTAGAAAAGAAGAATTTGAAAGCCGCTTAAAGGAACAAGCCGTCTCTTCTATCAAATTATTGGTAGAAGTAAAAGAGATCGATAAACAATTGCTGAAAATCATTGATCAAAATTCCATCAACAAACTGTATAATGAAAAAACACTCATTTTTGATGCGGATTATAATTTAATATACAGCAGCATTGATGATACCAAGATCAACTGGAAAAACAGTGATCTGGATTATTTAAAAAAGAACAAAACATTTTTTAAAATAGAAAATTTGAAGGAAACGTATGGTTTTTTTTATGATACCAATGAAAAGGATTATTATGCACTGGTTTCAGCTTCGGATGATTATGGAAAAAGAAAGCTGCGTTATCTGTTGTTCATATTGATCAGTACCTATATTTTTTTTACCAGCATCACCTGGGCAGCTGTTTTTTATTCTGTTAAACGTTTGCTGCGTCCGTTAGTGGATTTTCATCACCGGTTAAAAGGGATCAACGAAAAAAATATGGATACGCGTATTATTGTAAAGGATGAAAAAGACGAGATCGATTTACTGGCCAGTGAGTTCAACAGGATGTTGCATCGTATTGATGAGTCCTATCAAAAGCAGAAAGAGTTCACATCACATGCCTCTCACGAATTGAGGACACCTGTTGCAAGGGTTACAGCTCAGCTTGAAAATAAATTGTATGATACGAATACAGATGTTGAATCAAAACAGTTTTTTATCAAATTGCTTTCTGATATCAATCAGTTATCCGATTTGATCAGTTCTTTATTGTTGCTTTCTAAATTGGAGAATGATAATTTTGAAGAAGCGGAAGTGATCCGGATCGATGAGCTGGTTTTTGAAGCAACTGCTAAACTCAATAAAATATATCCGGATTTTAAAGTAATACTGGATATTGATTCTACTGAAGAAATGGATCAGCTTCTGGAGATAAAAGGGAACAAGTCCTTATTGGAAATCGCTTTCATTAATTTACTTAAAAATGCTTGTTTATATTCCCCGGATAAACAAGCCAATGTTGATATTAAGCAATACGCCGGCCGGCTTGTTTTATCGATTAAAAACAAGGGACAAACATTAAGCGAAGAAGAACAAAAGAGAATATTCCAACCATTTATGCGGGGAAAGAATTCGAGAAACAAGGCAGGATTAGGCCTGGGACTTCGAATTGTTCAACGCATTCTGCATCAGCATCACACCTATATATCGTATCTGGCTCCCAATGAGGATACGAACATTTTCAATATTCAATTTTAAGCTCTTTTTAAGCCTGGCTTAAAGGGGTTTTAAAGTCAGCTATCTCAATTTTGCAGTATAAATTTTCAAAGATTGAAACGAATGAAATATGTTGTTTTTATTCTATCGTTGCTTACTATTAATTGTTTTGGGCAAAAGCAGTTAACACTGACGGATGCAGAGCAGGCCATGCAAAAAAGCAATCTGCTGTTACTGGCAGAGCAATATAACATTTCTGCTGCACAAGCGGCAGTGATACAGGCACGTATCTGGGAGCACCCCTACATTAATGCAGAAATAAACGCCTATAATCCGGAACGCGATCAGTTTTTTGATGCAGGAAAAGCCGGGCAAAAAGCCATCTCCATTGAACAATTGATCTATCTGGGTGGAAAAAAGAAAAACGAAGTAGCAGTTGCCCGGACCAACTCGGAAATTGCTGCCTTACAATTTGAGGACCTCCTCAGAAATTTGAAGTTTCAATTATACCAGGATTTTTACAGCATCTATTTCGAATTTCAAAAAATAGCACTTCTGGATACACAGATAGACAAGCTGGATCTGTTGGTAAAAGAATTTCAGGTGCAGGCAGATAAGAATAACATTGCATTAAAGGAAGTAGTGAGGTTGCAGACCTTATTATTATCGCTGAGAAATGACAGAAGCAATTTTCAGAAAGAGATCATTGCACACCAGGAAGAAATAAAGCTACTTATTGCAGGACAGGAAGATATTATTCCCGTGGTAGATGAAGCAGAGATCAATAAGTATGATCTGCCGAAAGTTGCAAAGGAAGAATTGTTTGACAAAGCACTTCAGAAGGATCCTACCTATTTAACTGCTTTAAAGGTAGCAGAGAGCCAGGAATTTTACCTGAGGTGGCAACGATCACTTGCCGTTCCGGATATCACATTGGGAGCAGGTTATGATCAGCGAAGCGGAGCATTTAACGATCAGGTGAACCTTACACTTGGGATACCGCTTGTATTGTGGAACAGGAATAAAGGGAACATCCGCATGGCAAGGGCAACATTGGATCAAAGCAAACTCAACAGTGAATATGCAAAAGCAGAACTTCAGCATAAGATCGAAGCGGCCTGGCAGGTATGGGAAGAACAGAAAAAACAAACAACAGTGACCAGCAAATCGGTAAGCACTAACCTCAATCTGGTTTATAAAGGGATGCTGGATAATTTTCAAAAGCGAAACATTACCTTCCTCGAATTTGTCGATTTTATGGAAAGCTATAATCAAAGTACACTTCAATTAAATGAAATGAAGAAACAATTGATCATTTCCGGCATCCATCTGAATTATGTAACCAATATTGAAATATTTTAAGCAATGAAAAATCAATTTACCATTCTATTGATTTCTTTGATTCTTTTTTCATGCAAAAGCAAAGTGGAAAATGAGGAAGAGAAGAAAACATTTGTACTGAGTGATAAAATGTTATCCTCCACCAAAACAGAGAAAGTATCCCTCCAACCTCTTAAAAACGAGTTGAGTTTTTACGGGAAAATTACATCGGACAACAACAAGACCGTTGAAATTTTTCCGGTGGTAGGTGGCAGTGTAACACAGGTATTTGTGGAACTGGGTGATTATGTGGAAAAAGGGAAAATACTGGCAAGCATCAGAAGTACGGAGGTGGCCGGTTTTGAGAAGGACCTGGATGATGCGAAGAATGATGTGGTGATCGCCAAAAACAGTTTGAAAGTAGCACAGGAACTTTATGAAGGAAAATTAAGTTCGGAACAGGATCTGCTGGAAGCGAAGAGCCGCCTGGAAAAGGCACAATCACAATTGAACAGGGTACTGGAAACGTACAAGATATACAACATTACCAAAGAAGCTACTTTTGAAGTACGATCGCCCATGAATGGTTTTATTGTTCAAAAGAACATTACGCAAGACATGCTGCTGAGAAATGATCGTTCGGATAACATCTTTGACATTGCAGACATTGATGAAGTATGGGCCATTGCCAATATCAATGAAAGCGACATCAACCAGGTGAAGCTGGGAATAGATGCAGCGGTTACCACACTGAGTTACCCCAATAAAGTTTTTAATGGAAAAGTGGATAAGATCTTCAACATCATTGATCCCGAAACAAAGGCCATGAAAGTCAGGATAAAGCTTGTTAACTCCGATTATTTACTGAAACCGGAAATGCGGGCAAACATCAAACTCTCGTACGAGGAACCCGGAGTAAAAATGCTGGTCATCCCCTCCACAGCCGTGATCTTTGATAAGAGCCGCAATTATGTAATGATCTTTAAAGACAGGAATAACATTGAAACACGACGGATAGAGGTGTACCGGCAGGTGGAAAAGAGTACTTACGTTTCATTTGGATTGAAAGAAAATGAGCAGGTCATCACCCAAAACCAGTTATTAATTTATGATGCATTAAACGATTAAGCGATGAATAAATTCATTAAAAAAATTATTGCATTCTCTCTTAAGAATAAACCGTTCACTTTTTTTTGGGTAGGGGTATTGATCATTTCAGGTGTTGTTGCTTTCCAGAACATGCCCATCGAGGCATTTCCGGATGTTACCAATACACAGATCATCATTGTAACCGAATGGAACGGAAGGAGTGCCGAAGAGATTGAACGTTTTGTGACAACACCGATTGAAATTGCAATGAACTCTGTTCAAAAAAAGACCAGTGTCAGAAGTATTACAATGTTTGGATTATCGGTGATCAAAATCATTTTCGAAGATGATGTGGAAGATTTTTTTGCCCGTCAGCAGGTTAACAACCAATTAAGAAATGTATCGCTGCCGGATGAAGTGGAACCGGATGTTCAGCCTCCCTATGGTCCGACAGGAGAAGTGTTCCGCTACACCCTGGAAAGCAGCAAACGCGATTCACGCGATTTGCTGACCATACAAAACTGGGTGATTGACCGTCGTTTGCGTTCTGTTCCCGGTGTAGCAGATGTTGTGGCATTTGGCGGACAGGAAAA
>CAZMRM010000010.1:19272-21237 GCA_964568515.1 uncultured Chitinophaga sp.
GCAACATCAACGTAGGCGGTGATGTGATTGAAAAAAATGGACAGGCTTATGTGGTGCGTGGTGTTGGATTGGTAGGAACCATTAACGACATCGAAAACATCATTGTGGATGATGCCGGCGGAAATCCTATTCTGGTGAAAAATCTGGCTGATGTGAAGGAAAGCTCAATGCCACGTGTGGGACAAGTAGGCTTAAACGGGATGGATGATGTAGTGGAAGGGATCGTAGTGATGCGCAAAAATGAGAACCCTAAAGAAGTGCTGGGCAGGATTAAAGAAAAGATACACGAACTGAATGAACGTATTCTTCCGAAGGATGTCAAAATGGTCACTTTCTATGACAGGGATAACCTGATGAATTATACCACATCCACGGTTATGCATAATATGATGGAAGGGATCATATTTGTAACGGTTATCGTGTTCCTGTTCATGGCCGATTGGAGAACAACATTTACCGTGTCCATCATCATTCCGCTTTCTTTATTGTTTGCATTTTTGTGTCTTAAATTTAAAGGTATGAGTGCCAATTTACTTTCACTTGGTGCAGTGGATTTCGGGATCATCATTGATGGTGCCGTGGTAATGGTGGAAGGTATTTTTGTGACACTCGATCACATTGCTCATAAGCGGGGGATGCAGGCCTATAATAAACTGGCCATTGGTAGTGTGATCAAAAAAACGGGAGGAGAATTAGGAAAGGCCATCTTTTTTTCAAAGTTGATCATCATCACTGCACTGTTACCTATTTTTGCTTTTCAAAAAGTGGAAGGAAAAATGTTTTCACCACTTGCCTATACATTGGGCTTTGCATTATTGGGCGCACTCATTTTTACACTCACACTGGTGCCGGTTCTGTGTCATATTTTTCTGAATAAGAATGTGAAAGAAAAAAACAACCGCTTTGTGAATTTCTGGAACCAAATTGTTGAAAAAGGTTTTGAATGGACCTTTCGAAACAAGCGAAAAACACTGATCACAACACTGATTATTTTAGTGGTTACTTTTTTCTCGGCCAAATTTTTAGGAACAGAATTCCTTCCTCAGCTGAATGAAGGTGCCTTATGGGTGGAAGCAAAATTTCCCATGAGTCAAAGCTTACCCGAAACCGTTGAACGTACAGCTATACTTCGTAAAGAATTGCAGCAATTTCCGGAAGTAAACGGTGTCTTGTCCCAGGTTGGGAGAAGCAATGATGGAACAGATCCCAGCGGTTTTTACTACGTACAGATGCAGGTGAACCTGAAACCAAAAGAAGAATGGAAACGCAAATTATCGATGGATGACCTCGTGAGGGAAATGGATGATTCACTTTCCAAATACCAGGGTATCGGTTACAATTATTCCCAACCCATTATTGACAATATTGCCGAAAGTGTTGCCGGTATCAATGCTTCCAATGCCGTAAAAATTTATGGGGATGATTTGGATGAGCTCGATAAAATTGCCAACCTGGTGATCAAGCAGATTGAAAATGTTCCCGGAATAAAAGATGTGGGCATTCTGAGAAATATTGGTCAGCCCGAAGTAAGTGTTATCCTGGACAGAGAGAAGATGGCGGCATATGGTGTAAAGGTGTCGGATGCACAGGCGGTATTGGAAATGGCGTTTGGCGGAAAAACAGCCACGCAAAAATTTGAAGGGGAGCGAAAGTTTGATATTCGTGTACGTTACCAAAAAGCAAGCAGGGGCGACATAAAAGACATAAGCAACTTAAAAGTACCGACCATACAAGGGAACGGAAATAAAATTGCGTTGAAAGAAATTGCAACCATTAAACAGATTACGGGACCTGCTTTTATTTACAGGGATGATACACGACGTTTTATTGGTGTTAAATTTTCGGTACGCGACCGCGATTTGGGAAGTACCATTGCCGAGGCACAAAAAAATGTAAGTGCGAATATACAATTACCACTGGGTTATGGTATTGGCTGGACCGGGGAATTTGAGAACCAGGTAAGAG
>CAZMRM010000011.1:0-2572 GCA_964568515.1 uncultured Chitinophaga sp.
TGCTTTTAGCACCTTGGGGTCTCGCAGGACCATTATCAGTAAATGGGTTTCAGGCGCCTACGCTAAAGCTTCAGCGACAGAGTATGGACGCAGTCCGCAATCATCACTTCATTTGAACTTTATCAGTAATTTCAAAAAGAGTGGTTGCAAAGGAGCATCTTTATACTTCATGGGAATTTGTTATTTCATGGATCAATCTGAAAAGTTGTGGAGAGAAACTTATGACAGGCTTCGTATTGGTATTGTTGTTACGCAAAAATAGTGATTACTTATTTTTATTGAAATCTTCCAACATACGTTCAACAAGTGCGGCAGCAGATGCGGGGTTTTGTCCTGTATAGAGGTTGCGGTCAACCACAACAAAAGAGAACATCGGAAAACGTCCTTTTACATAATCAACGCCTAACTCATGTAGTCGTGTTTTCAACACCATTTTGCTTTGCGGGACGGAAGATTGATACTCTCCTCCGTGGTAGCAAATCTTCAATTACCTATGTCCCCCGTTGCAGCAAACGACTCTTAGATGCTGGCAATTTTTTCACGGTTTAATTTTTTTGTAATTATTGTCAAACACTTTGTCTTTACCCCAAGTCTTGTCTAAATATGTTTTGTCGGCAATAATTAATGCGTCAAGTTTAAGTTTACTTGCAACGTTTTCTTCTGTCACGTTTTCGTCAAGTGATATTTTAGTAGTTGTCACTAGGATTTCATTGTTTTTCGAGTCAAACTCAAAACAATTGAACATAATCAAATGTGTATCAGTCTTAAAAGCATTTCTACTTTTATATGTAAAACCATTTGTTGAAAATTTATTTCTAACATCCTTTAACGTTGTCTGCCCAAACGAAAAGTCTGAAAATAAAGGTTGTCTGCTTTTGGCATCTTGTAACCAATCATTCTCCATATAAACAACTTTGTCTTTGTCAAACGTTACCGAAAGTCATTTCCGTTTTCAGTCTTACACTTAATCCTATTCTTGTCCTTCGCAACAATTTCAAGTTTTAGATTAGCAAGCAATTTTTTGTTATCATTAATTTTAATTCCTAACATCGAAACTTCTCCTGTTGGAACAAATTCACAGCTTGACATAGTGGGGATATTACAGCACTACTATTGATACGAAGCACCACAGTTCAAATTTAACAATAAGTTTCATACGAAGTCACCAAGACACCAGCCCCGTGTTATAGCTAGTGGTTATTCTCATTTAAAATCTGCTAATTCGTAGTTGGCGTTTCGTCCTCCTTCTTCTGTCTGTTGCAAGATCCCTTTTTCTACCAGGTCTTTTATATCCCGTAAGGCGGTGTCAGTAGAGGTTTTGGTAATTTTTGCCCATTTTGAGGTTTGTAGTTTGCCTTCAAAACCCTCAAAGAGTTTGTTAAGCATTAAGCGTTGGCGTTCGTTGATGGGCACATGTTCGTGTAGTTTCCAAAATTCAGCTTTGCGTACTATTTTTCGTGTGGTGTTTTCGGTGGTGAGCATCGCGTTTTTGAGGCAATGCAAAAACCAGTCAAGCCATTCGGTAATATCGCCTGAACTGTGTTGCACTTTTTGTAATACTTTGTAATAGCGTTGGCGTTCGGATAATATTTGGTTCGACATACTGTAAAATCGTTCTCCGCTGCCTTCGGCACGGGCAAGCAACATATCGGTTATGGCTCTTCCAATTCTGCCGTTTCCATCATCAAACGGATGAATAATGATGAACCAAAAGTGTGCTATAGCAGCTTTTAAAACAAGGTCAAGTTTGTTATCGTTGTTGAACCAATCCAAAAACTTGTCCATCTCCGCCTTTACGAGTTTGGGAGTTACAGCTTCGTAATGCACTTTTTCTTTGCCCATTGCACCCGAAACCACTTGCATTTCACCTGTGCGGTATCGCCCCACTTCTATTTCGTAAGGACCGCTGTATCCTGTAGGGAAAAGTGCCGCGTGCCAACTAAACAAGCGTTTTTCGGTTAAAGGCAAGGTGTGGCGTTGGGTGGCATCGAGCATCATTTCTACAACACCTTCTATATGGCGGCTGCTCGATACAAGTCCTGCGGTGTTAATACCCAGGCGTCTGGCGATGGACGAACGCACCTGGTCATAGTTGAGCAATTCACCTTCTATTTCGCTCGATTTTACTACGTCTAAGGTAAGTGCGGCAAGCGTGGCTTCTTCTTTGGCAGAAAAGCCCAAAGCATTCATTTGCCCGATGATTTTGCCTTGCATCAATCGAACCTCGCCGAATATGGCATTTATGGCTTTGTCCTGCCACGAAAAATCTGTCCAGTTATTATGCTCGTAAATGTATTTTGCCATTGCCAAAACATATTTTGCGGCAAAGATATGAATTATTTACCGCAAATTTGCGGTTATTATTTTAATTTTTCACCGCAAGAGAACAGATTATTGTCAATCTCGCTGTTATGAACAGGCAATTTATCACCAAACATATCGTAAAGTAAGTAATAAACTTCTACAGGAAAGGGGAGCTAGTCCACTAGTGTCAAATGATGAAACGTTCTAAATCTTTATAATAAATTATTATTTATTATTATCTACTAAATATATAGAAATTATATATATT
>CAZMRM010000011.1:2582-12772 GCA_964568515.1 uncultured Chitinophaga sp.
ACAAAAGATTATTTAATAGTAACCAACGAAAAATATTTATTCGCAATGTCATCATTCATCCTCCAAAGAAATTTTATGTTTCCATAATTTATATAATAACCATTATTAATTCTTAATTCAGAACATCATGAGCCAATTAAAAGAAAAACCACATCATTACGAAACATTACAGGTACATGCCGGACAAGAAACTGATCCACACACCGGATCGCGTGCCGTACCAATCTATCAAACAACATCCTATGTATTTAAAAACAGTGAGCATGCTGCGAATTTATTTGGGTTAAAGGAATTTGGCAACATTTATACACGCATACAAAATCCAACGACAGATGTTTTTGAAAAACGCATTGCCGCACTGGAAGGAGGCGTTGCAGCACTGGCTGTTGCTTCCGGACAAGCTGCACAGTTCATCGCTTTAACTACTATTCTGCAGGCCGGAGATAATTTTGTAAGCACTTCTTTTTTATATGGAGGAACCTATAATCAATTTAAAGTCGGTTTTAAACGACTGGGTATTCAGACTCGTTTTGTAAAAGGTGATTCCGCTGAAGAATTTGAAAAACTAATTGATGAAAAAACAAAAGCAATCTATCTTGAAACGATTGGAAACCCAAAATTTAATATTCCTGATTTTGAAAAAATAGCCGCTGTAGCTAAAAAACACGACCTTCCTCTGGTTGTAGATAATACGTTTGGTGCCGCCGGATACCTGTTCCAACCGCTTAAGCATGGAGCAAACATCGTTGTTGAATCAGCTACAAAATGGATCGGAGGACATGGTACCGCAATAGGAGGTGTTATTGTAGATGGTGGTAATTACAATTGGGGGAACGGAAAATTTCCATTATTTACAGAACCTTCTGAAAGCTATCACGGATTGATTTTCGCTGATGTATTCGGAATCAATAATCCATTAGGCTTACCAAATATTGCATTTATTATCCGCGCAAGGGTTGAAGGTTTAAGAAGCTTTGGTCCTGCCTTATCACCCAATAATTCCTTTATATTTTTACAAGGCCTTGAAACACTTTCTTTAAGGGTACAACGACATGTTGACAATGCACTGATACTTGCAGAATGGCTGGAAAAAAGACCCGAAGTGGAATCGGTCAACTATCCTGGTCTAAAAACTTCCAGTTATCATGAACTTGCAAAAAAATATCTTAAAAATGGATTCGGTTCTGTATTGTCTTTTAAAATAAAGAAAGGAAAAGAAGCCGCTGATGATTTTGTTGACAGTTTAAAATTAATAAGTCATCTTGCCAATGTAGGTGATGCAAAAACCCTGATCATTCATCCGGCATCAACAACACATGAACAATTGAGTGAGCTTGAACAAAAATCAGCAGGGGTTGAACCTGGTTTGTTAAGAATATCTGTAGGGATTGAACACATAGAGGATATTAAGGCAGATCTGGAACAGGCTTTTGAAAAAATTACTGTCTCAAAAAAAGCAGAAGCTGTTCTGAATTAATTATTACATCCTATTACTATACTAAAAAACAGCCGGTATATCCGGCTGTTTACTTTATACCGGCGTTTATTTAAAATTTCTGATTTCATGTTTCTGTTAAAATAGAAATACAATGTTCTTATCCTTCCATTCTATTCCACATCTTAACGCTTATGTGCTGTTTATCCATTCTTATATATCGATCACTTTAAATTATCTATAATATTAGTAGATTATATGGATTTTTTGTTTCTTTGTCAATTGAAATTAAATAATTCGTTCTAAAAGAGAATAAATATGTCAAGTAATGATTTAACAACAGCAGAAACAGCAGCACAGGAAGAGTTGCCTTCATCACCGGTTATAAAAAAGAAATTTACATTAAGTGAAGACTGGTTAGCAGTTCTGATAGGTGGATCTATTATCCTTGCTTTTCTTTTTCTGGCTGTTTCGGGAACAGACACTCCATTTAAAATTCCCAATTACAAATGGGATACGCTAAAGGATTTGACTGAAAATGTATTCTCCTTCGAAAATATATTTTTATTAATTAAAATCTGGATCATTTTTTTAGTTCTTGCAACATTCGGTAGTTGGGCACAAGGAGGGAGTATTGGAAAATTTATACTTGGGTTTTCGGTTGTATATCTAGTAGGCATCATTTCACTTATCCTGGCCGGAAATAAAACCATTAATTATTACGGATTCGAATACGTAATCTTTGCTTTGGCAATAGGACTCTTCATTGGTAATACATTCAAGCTATCAACCTGGCTTCTGGAAGCGGCACGATCTGAGTTTTTCATAAAAACAGGGCTCGTTATTTTAGGTTCAAGCATACTTTTCAGTGATGTTGTACAAGCTGGAGCACCTGGTATGTTACAGGCCATAATAGTAGTTCTTGTTGTATGGTTCTTTTCTATCCGCTTATCGCGTGCATTAAAAATTGATGATGAATTTGGGGTTATGCTTGCTTCTGCCGTGTCTATTTGCGGGGTTTCTGCTGCTATTGTAGCTTGCGGCGTGATTGAAGGCGACAAAAAAAAGCTTTCGTATGTCACTACATTGGTTGTACTCACGGCATTACCCATGCTGGTGCTTCAACCCTGGATCATCAAAACATTGGATATTCCTGAAATGGTAGGTGGTGCCTGGTTAGGAGGTACACTTGATACAACAGCTTCTGTTACAGCTGCCGGTCAGCTTGTTGGCCCCATTGCCACAAAAACAGGAGTAATCGTAAAATTTTCGCAAAATGTATTAATAGGTGTGGTTGCTTTTATTTTGTCTATTTGGTGGACATTCAAAAATAAAAAACAAGGCCAATCTGCTGTTGCCAGCAAAAGTGGGTGGCGGATTATCTGGGAGCGTTTTCCTAAATTTGTATTGGGATTTATTGTTGCCTCTCTCCTATTTTCATTTATTGTTCCTGCCGAAACAACGAAACAAATCAGTGGTGCATTAAATGGTTTCAGAGTGATTTGGTTTTCATTGGCATTTGTTGCAATTGGTTTAGAGGCCAGGTTTTCTGATCTCGTTAAACTCAATAGTGGAAAACCGGCCCTGGTATTTACGACAGCACAGGTATTTAATATTCTGTGGACATTATTATGGTCTTACCTGTTATTCAGCGGTATATTATTTTCAATTCCCGACATTAAATAATTACAAAATTAAAACAGATCCTTCAACGCAGTTTGTGCTGCATGGTAACCACACATACCATGCACCCCACCTCCGGGAGGTGTGGAAGAAGAGCAGATATAAATACCTTTTGCAGAGGTTCTGTAAGGCGATAAGCGCAATGCGGGGCGTGTATACAATTGTCGGATATCGATAACACCACCGTTTATGTCTCCTCCTATATAATTGGGATTATACACTTGCATCTGTTGGGTATTCATTACATGTCTCTCCAGGATCAGGTCTTTAAAACCAGGAGCAAAACGCTCTATTTGATTTTCAATAGCAGAAGTCATATCTGTTGTTGAACCATTTGGTACATGACAATAAGCCCATAGTGTATGCTTACCTGCAGGTGATCTTGTAGGATCAAACACACTGGGCTGAGAAAGCAGTACGAATGGTTTTTCCGGATGTTTTCCTTTAGCCGTTTCTTGTTCGGCAGTTGCAATTTCATTGAATGTATTTCCCAGATGAATGGTTCCTGCTTTTCTGCAATCTTCATTCACAAAAGGAACAGGACCACTTAATGCCCAATCCATTTTAAATACACCCATTCCGTAACGATATTTTTTTAGTTGCCATTTATAGAAAGCAGAAAACTGATCTCCGGCTATTTCCACCAATTGCTTTGGTGTTACATCAAATAACAACGCTTTGGCCGATGGCAACTGGTTTATTTTATTTACCTGAAAATCAGTCATCATAGCGCCTCCAAGTGATTTAAAATAATTCAGTAAAGCATCCGCAATGGCTTGTGAACCACTTTTTGGAACGGGCCATCCATTTACATGTCCAACAGTTAAAAGCACCAAACCTATGGCTGAAGTAGCACTGTTGGATAAGGGTTGGATTGCATGCGCTGCCATACCCGCCCATAATCCTTTTGCTTTTTCTGTGGAAAATTGTTTGGAAAATTGTTGTGCTGATTTTAAAGCCTGCATTCCAAAAGATGCCATAGCAATTGGATTTTCAGGAAAATGAAAAGGTGCCAATACATCTGAAACTATCTTAGACCATTCTTTTACTAATGGCTGTATATGTTTTAAATAAATTTTTTCATCTTTTCCCAATGCTGCTGCCGTTTGTTCCAAAGAAGAAGTTAACACACCCGCACTTCCATCATCAAAAGGATGTGCAGCATGAACCGGGGGAGCAATAAACTCCAATCCGTAATCTCCTAAGGGAAGATTGGCGAAGAAGGGTGAAGCGATGGCTAATGGATGTACCGCAGAACAAACATCATGTGTAAAGCCTGGTAAAGTAAGGGATTGAGATCGAAGTCCGCCACCAATTGTTTTTTTTGCTTCCACAATCAATACCGACAATCCTTTTTGCTGAAGTGTAATTGCAGCCGCCAAACCATTGGGCCCGGAACCGATAATGATGGCATCAAAATCATTACTCATTTGTATTCAATAAGTTTTTAAAGGACCAAAGGTAAGATTTAGATCATTGATAACTCATCAAAAAAATTATATCAGTCAAAAATGTCAGTTCAATTTATTTATTACCATACCTTTTTATATTCCTGAAATAATTCAGGGTTTAATTTACATACTTTAATGAAATACAGGGCAATTTAATCCTTACGATGATTGCATGTGTATTGACTGGTAATAGTTTGAGCAATTTTATTTTATGGTACAAGGTTTTATGAATGAATGTTTTCTTTATCAATAATACAAAAATGTGTCACGTTTCATAAACCCAAGCTCCAAACATAAATGATAGCTAACGATCTAAAAAAATACAAACGCAATAAAAAAATTCCTAAAAAATATGAAAAGGAAATTTTAATTGCACTAAGCAAATATCCTGAATTAAAAAAGGTACACATTTCCTTTGAACCGGTATATGAAGGAAATATGCTTTATGAAACCAAAGTATTGTTAACCAGTCTTTTTCAATCAAAGCGAAACCGGAAATATGTGATCACCATTCTTGAAACAGCAACCTATCCGGAAAGCGAAGTCTTGTTTAATAAATTAACAGAGAATATGAGAATCGGAGTTCTTGGCCACCATTTGTTTCATGTGGTGCAATATCATTTCGGACGTTTTTCTCTCATCAAAACAGCTCTTCTTTTTTTAATTCATACTTTCAGAAAAAAACTGGAACGTGCTGCCGACAAAGGTGCCATTCAACATGGTTTCGGTAAACAGCTTTTAGAATATACAAAGTACATTCGATCCATACCCGACTATTTGAACAAACGTCCCCAATTAAAAACAGGTCACTTACAACCGGCTGAAATTGAGTATTTACTGTCTTAATAATATTGGAAATAAAAAGCCAACAAAAGTAGCTGTTGATTAAAATTTTCTGTATTACATTTAAGTACTCTCAATGATTATTTATCCTGTAATGTTTGTCATAATTTATAAACAGTGAAGTCTTAAATGGGTTAACTGGTTTATTCTATCAACTGAAAATAAAACTGAAAAGTAAGATTCAATTGACAGATGATTTAAATTTTATTGCGATCTTTAACTCAGAAGACAAATATGTTTTTTGAATGGTTGCTTATGACGGAAATTATTATCATACTCGGGTTACTCGTATTAAATGGTTTATTTGCCATGTCAGAAATAGCACTTGTATCGTCAAGGGAATCCAAACTAAATCAATTGGCGGAAAAAGGAAGTAAGGGAGCGAGCATTGCCATCAACCTGTTAAAGGAGCCGGAACGTTTTTTATCAACGGTACAAATTGGAATCACATTGGTTGGCATCATTGCAGGTGCCTATGGAGGTGAAGCATTTACAGAAGATCTTCAACCATTTTTTGAACAGATTCCCTGGTTAAAACAATATGCGGAAGAAATTGCATTTGCATGTATTGTTACCATTATTACTTATTTTTCACTGATCATCGGAGAACTGGTTCCCAAATCAATTGCCATGAACAATCCTGAAAAAATAACCGTGGCACTTGCCCCTTTTATGAAAGGGCTTTCTGTAGTTACTTATCCGTTTGTTGCATTTCTAACAATTTCTACAAAAATTGTTTTAAGGTTATTTATGATAAAGGAAAATACAGAACCACCTGTTACAGAAGAAGAGTTAAAATATATGCTGGATACGGGTTCAAAACATGGTGTGATCGAATCTCAGGAAAATGAAATTATTAAAGGTGTTTTTCGTTTTGGCGACCGAAAGGCAAACACTGTTATGACACACAGGAAAGATATTGAGTGGATAGACATCAACCAGGACAAAGATGATATATTGAAGCAGGTAATGGCTTCTACCTATACGAAATATCCTATTTGCAACGGAACACTGGATAAAATACTCGGTGTTGTGAATGTACGCGAACTTATACAATCCATGACGGATCAAAACCGGGATATTAAGGAGCATTTTATTGAAGTTCTCTTTATTCCTGAAAATACTCCTGCACTAAAAATATTGGAATCGTTCCGTAAAAAGAAAATACACACCGGCTTTGTAGTCAATGAATATGGAGGTGTTGAAGGGATGATCACACTACATGATCTGATTGAAAACATTATTGGTGACCTTCCGGAATTAGGAGAAATACATGAGGAAATGATTATTAAAAGAGAGGATGGCTCCTTCCTGGTGGATGGAGAACTGTATCTGGATGAATTAAAGCACTTACTTGCAATTAATAATTTTCCTGATGAAACAAGCTACACAACACTGGCTGGTTTTATTTTAAATGAATTACAACATATTCCAAAGTCGGGAGAAAAGCTCCATTTTCAAGAATTTACATTTGAGGTCGTAGATATGGATGCCAACCGGATAGATAAAGTGCTGATCAGTAAAAAGAATGTATAAGAACCCTTTATTTGTAATTTCTTTTAAACATATACTTTAATAAAACCAATACACGCTCTTTTATAATCTCTTTTTGTTCAGGAGGTATCTCTCCTTTTTTATAAACGGCATCCACAAAATCTTCAGGGGTATTACCACTTTTTAATTGTATGCAATGCTCACAACTGAAGACTTCAAAACTACCCTTATAGGAAACAGGATACACCAAGTCTTTTTTACATTTTTCCTTTTTTCCACAGTAAAAACAGATGTGCTCATTCTTTAAAATAATCCTATTCATCGCTTTGAAATATGTTTGTGAAATTTTGCAAATAGAGAGGATTTAAAATTACCACAAATCGTAGAAACAAATTGCCACAAATAATAGCAAACCTTTTTTATTTAACTTCCTGATGAATAGGTTCATCATTTTTCCACATCCTCTATTTATTCTCAATGAATTTTTCGATTAAACCTACCGCAATCCGGACATCTGCCTTACCATTGGTTAATGTGGTTATTTCCCCGATACAGGCTCCATGTGTTCCGGGAATGATTGCTAATTGACTATTGGCGATCAAACGATGCATTTCCAAAGCATGTTCGTTAGTGATCACATCTTTATCACCATTCATAATAAGCGTAGGAGCCTTTATTGATTTTATATCTTCATCTTTCCAATCTTTAAAAGCAACCATGCGGTCTCTGTCCCTTTCAAACATAATTTGTAGTTTGGCAGAATCAGGATTTACTTCTAAAAAAGCTTTTTTCAAACCTTCCGGCATATCCGCAATGGTGGTATGCTGCATCATATCAAAAAAACCATTGAACATTCCATTTCGTTTTGTGACGGCCGCTAATACGATCAATTTATTTACTATTTCGGGATGACGGATACCTATTTGTAAGGCTGTACTGCCTCCATTGCTAAAGCCGAAAAAAACTGCGTTTTTAATACCAATATTTTTTAGTAAAACAGCTACATCATCTGCATCCTGCTCAAAAGTTTGAGGCACCTCTCTGTTGCCGGAACGGCCATGATTCTGTAGCTCTATGGCTATTACCTGGTAATGTTTGGATAAATCCGGAATAATTCTTCCAAAACAAGATGAAATGGTAGAGCCACCTCCATGCAGCAATACCAACGGCAGCCCTTTTCCATAGACTTCATAATATAAATCTATTCCATTCACGGTGGAATAAGCCGCTTTTGATTCTGTGTGATCCGTCATGATATTTGTTGTTTTGTTTTCGGTCCTATGCTCTTTGCAGGCAGTCTGAACCAGGATTATATATATAAATAAAAAAACTGAATTTTTCATGTTCAAGAAATTTTTCTTAAAAATAATTAAAGAATGGATATCTTTTAAGCTTAAAAAAACAAATTGGCACATTGTATATTATTTGTCTCAAAATGTCACTTTATTGTCTTTTATATTCTTTAACCATTTCTTATGTTTGCCATACAATTTAAAAAATGACAACCCAAATCATATTTTTGATTTTACCCCATGTACATTTGCTTGATTTAGCTGGTCCTGACCAAGTCATGCTGGAAGCGATAGATTATGGCGCAAATATCTCCATTAAATATTGTTCTGTTACATCAACAGTTGGCACGTCCAATCAATTGCCTTTGGGTAAATTAAATCATTATAAAACTGTAAAACCAAAATCCGGCGATTACATTATCATACCTGGAAGTCAGACAAACTATCTGCTATCTTCTGAATTTAAAAATGAAACCGATTTTTTTGAATGGCTTAAAAAGTTGCATTCGCAAAAAATAAATATTTGTTCCATTTGTACCGGCGCCTATGTACTCGGTGCTGCGGGACTTTTAGATCATCGAAAGTGTACTACCCATTGGAAACATACCGATCGTTTGAGAATGCTTTATCCGAAAGCTATTGTTGCTGATAATATATTGTTTACTGAACAGGGATTCATTTACACGAGTGCCGGAGTAACTGCCGGAATCGACCTTGCCATGCACATCGTCAGTAAATTAACAAATGACAATATCACCTATAAAATAGCGCGTGAGCTGGTGGTATACATTCGCAGACAGGGAAATGACAGTCAGCAAAGTGTCTTTTTGAACTATCGTAATCATATGCATACCAATATTCATAAGCTTCAGGATTGGCTACAAACGAATATTCATAAAAAAAGCACCTTGGAAGATTTAGCAATCATTGCCAATATGAGTTCCAGGAACCTGACACGCATCTTTAAAAAAGAAACCGGGATTTCGATTAATAAATTTGTGACACTGATCCGTAAAGATAAAATTACGGAGTTACTTAAAAATCCTGATATCACCCGGGAGCAGATAGCTAAACAATGTGGTTTAAAAAGTGAGCGACAAATCATCCGTATCATTCAAAACAAGGTCTCTCATTAAAACAGACAACAATAAACTTTAAAATCCGAGTTTATTTATCCATCAACTAATCCTTAAGCGAATTCACATGAAAAAAGATCTTATTCAACCAATGCCGGAATACTTTGACAGGTACATCCATAAAGTGGATGATGTACCCTTGCTACAAGCATTGGAAATCAGTATGAATGAAATTGAAAATTTTCCCGTATCCCGTTTTGAAGCATTGGGAAACAATGTATATGCACCTGACAAATGGACGGTAAAAGATATTTTACAGCATCTGATTGACACTGAACGGGTATTTACGTATCGTGCTACTGCTTTCAGCAGAAATGAACCAGGACAAGTATTATCCTTTGATGAACAATTATATGTACGTCAGGCCAATGCCAATGAAAGATCACTGAATGACATACTTCATGAAATGAAAATTGTACGGCACTCATTCATTGAACTCTATAAGTCCTTTACTCCGGAAATGCTGTTAAGAAAAGGAAAAGGCTCTACAGGAGAGTATTCCGTACTTTCCATAGGATATATTATTCCGGGTCATCAGCGCTGGCACATCGAAGTATTGAAAGAGCGTTATTTTCCATTATTAAAAAAGTAATGACTTTAAAATTGACAGCGTATCACTTAGTTTGTACTTTTGCTGTAAATGCAAGATATTTTAAGTATAGAAGACATACGTCAACTTGTCCACTCCTTTTACTCCAAGATTAAAGAAGACGATTTACTGGCAGGTATTTTCAACCAAAAAATTGAAGACCGGTGGCCGGAACACCTGGAAAAGATGGCTCGTTTCTGGCAAACAATACTACTGGAGGAACCAACCTATTCAGGAAGACCCTTCCCTCCTCATGCACATTTGCCG
>CAZMRM010000011.1:12782-14360 GCA_964568515.1 uncultured Chitinophaga sp.
GGTATCTAAAGAACATTTTGATCGCTGGCTTATCTTATTTTATGAAACTGTTGATGAACATTTTGAAGGTAAAAAAGCAGAAGAAGCTAAATGGAGAGCAGAAAAAATGGCGCAACTATTTCTTCATAAAATTGAATATTTCAGAAACCATCCAAACCGCATCCTTTGATAGAAATATTACCAATCCGGACGGAGGATAAAAACGCTTTAAGAACACTATTTCTTAATGTACGTCAACAAACATTTACATGGAAAGATACTTCTGAATTAGTATTATCCGACTTTGATGAGGAAACAGCAGGTGAAGATATTCTGGTGGCTCATTATAATAAACAAATAGCCGGCTTTATTTCCGTTTGGGTGCAGGATCATTTTATTCATCATTTATATGTAGCCACCGATTTACAACAGCTAAAAATCGGAAGCCAACTCCTTTCGGCCGTTTTAATTAAATACAACACACGTCTTACACTAAAGTGCCTTATTGAAAACAAGAATGCCATTTCTTTTTATAAAAAACATGGTTTTGTTGAAAAAGAAACGGTGCTTTTACCGGAAAACAGCTATATTTTATTCGAAAATACCTCAGCAGCAATTATTTAATTACCCTATCTTTGTCTTTCACTTCAAAATTCACCAGCAAAAAGACACTGTCATTGCTGCATTTTGATTTATGGTGTTAATTTTTAATATGCGAAAATGATTGAAGAGCATGATTTATTGTACAAGGATCTGGAAGCTGTAAAACAAATTCCCATTGTGGAAACAATGCTGGATGTTGTTTGCCAGCTTACAGGATTAGGTTTCGCAGCTATTGCCAGAGTAACAGAAGACCGCTGGTTAGCTTGCAGCGTAAAAGATCTGGTTAATTTTGGCTTAAAGCAAGGTGAAGAACTGAAAATTGAAACCACCCTTTGTAACGAAATTCGTGGTCATAAAAAAGCAATTGTCATTGATCATGTAGACAAAGATGAAATATACAGTAACCATCATACTCCGAAAATGTATGGCCTGCAAAGCTATATCTCTTTCCCCATCATTTTAAAAAATGGTGAATTTTTTGGTACATTGTGTGCCATTGGTACAAAGCCTGCCGTACTCAACGATTCAAAGATCATCGGCACATTTACACTGTTTTCAGAATTAATTGCTTTCCATCTTCAAAGCCTTGATCTGATCACACGCAGCCATTCTGCTTTAAAGGAAACGAGCAAACAGCTGATATATACCACACAGGAAAATCAGCTTTATCAAAAAATATCCAGTCATAATTTAAAGGAACCACTTCATAAACTGGAAGTGTACAGTGATATGCTGATGAATCATGTTCATCATAAAGATGAAGAGAAAATAAAAAAGAGCGCTTCCCGCATTCATTCTTCAGCAAAGGAACTAAAGAATATGATCAACCATCTTACTAAGTTTTCGGAACTGCAAAAGGATGAAGATGTAATGGCGATTGATCTGAGTAACTTACTTTCTGTGCTGAAAACTGAATTAAAGAATGATCTGAAAGAAAAAAAAATAGTTATCAGCCAACAAGATCTTCCAATGATTACCGGAGTTGCTTCACAAATA
>CAZMRM010000011.1:14370-18714 GCA_964568515.1 uncultured Chitinophaga sp.
CAAATAAATCAATTGTTCTCTCAACTGATTCAACATGTTATTTCTTTTTCGAAAGACGCGGCTGTTCACCTTCACATATATTCCAGACCTGATACAGAAAATAATCAAGCGGCTGAATCCGACTATTGTGAAATTATTTTTGAAATCGGCGATAACGGTGAAAAAACGTACTATGCTGATACTCTATTTGATATGTTTATACATACGGATAAGGCAAACAGCAGTAAATATGCACCTGGTTTAGCTTATTGCCGTAAAATTGTTCAGAATCATGGTGGTACCATAAAAATGCTACAGGGTAAAAACTTATCCTTATCCATTTCGTTACCCCGTTCAACCTATTCTTTAGATACAGTCCGGGATTTCTAAAATACCTGTAATCCGCTCCGGTAGATACAAAACACTTCTTAGGGATACCTAAGGAGCGTTTATATACTGCTTTTAAAATTCTAATCTGTAACTCAGAATGGGTAATAAGGGTGTTTGATACCAGTATTTAACTTCACCCGTATTGACGTCATAATACTGTCCTCCCACATTTTTACGGTTTGTTGTATTTTGAATATCCAGTGCTAGTGTGCTTGTCACCTTTTTAAAATTACGTTTAACACTCACACGAAAATCCAGTCGCCAATAATCCGGGTTCTTATTTTCAAACGTTTTTGTGTCATCCAGTTTTGTTTCTTCCGCAGCAATGGATGCAGGCAGATCAATTGGGGTGTAACGAAAACCACCAATGTACAGGGATTTGATATTAAAACCAATGATCCTGCTTTTCCTTTTTTCCGAAAGCGTCCATTCTTTACCAGCAGTAAATGAAAAAGCATAATTCGTATTAAAACGTGTATTGTACCAACTATCATTTGCTGCTCTGTATTTCGAATCATATAACGAAGCAGATAGCAGGTAATAGAAGTTCTTATACATAAAACGTTCATATGTTAGTTCCAAACCTGTATTGTACCCTATTCCTTTGTTTACCAGCGGATCGGTTGTATAGCCATCCACACTGTTTAGCATGGAATAAGTGCTGGTCACATCTGTGCTAACAGGAATATTAAATAAATGCTGGTAATAGGTTTCCACCTTTATATGAGAAAATTCGTTGATGATGAAATCGTATCCTAAAACAAAATGATGTGCTTTACTCAAACCCAGTTCGCGATTGGGTGTAGATACGGTATTATCTGCATTTGTTTGCTTTGCAAAATAAACACCTAAAGGTTGTAACTGGCTGTGTAAACCATAACCCACACTAAAATAATTCCTTGGATTGAATTCATATTTAACAGAGGCTCTTGGTTCTACTGAATTAGAGTTATTCAGAAACAGCTGTAAATAATGCAATCCTATATTGGTTGTTAGTTTTGGAGACAATTTATAGTTCCATTGAAAAAACAGTTGAGTACTTTGCGTGGTCCCTTGCACGTTTATTTTTTCAACCATGTTCAAGGAATCTTCATCTTCGCGCATCAGGAAATTATAACCCAGCCGATTGATGATGATCCCTGTCCGGATATTGCTTTTTGCATTTATTTTTTGTGTATATGCGGTAGAGAACGTCAGTTTTGTTTGTGTATACTTTTGATTATACAATTCCTTAAAACTGGAATAATCATTCAACATTTTTTGATCGTTATAACCATTTTGAGTTCCGGAAAATACCAGGGCTGTTCTAAGGTATGACTGGTTAGCAAACAGTTTTGTATTATTTATGCCTATTGCACCTGTATTGCTGTAAAAGCGTTCATCATGACGAAAGAACTCATCTTCTTTCCATTTCACAGAATCTTTTTCAGGAGTAGATTTCTGATCACTGAGCCCACCAAAACCAAACACTCCAAATGTTCCCAGTTTTTTTGTTGGCAATGAAATATTCAATGAAAGATCCTGAAAATTAGTGACTGCATCTCCCAGGGGTACACCAATTTTACTTAACATGGATAATGTCGAATAGCGGTAATTAATCAAATAAGATCCATCGTATCCTTTTTTAAATGGCCCTTCAACAGAGGCATCTGCACCTAATACACCTAACTGTACCGTATATTCTCTTTTTCGGTTATTTCCTTTACGGAGTTTCAGATCAAAAACGCCTGATAGTGCGTTTCCATATTCAGAAGCAAAAGCACCGGTTGAGAAATCGGAGTTATTCAACAACTGGGCACTCAAAATAGAAATACCACCTCCTGATGTTCCTACATTTGCAAAGTGATTCGGATTAGGTATCTCTACTCCTTCCATGTACCATAGCAATCCATTTGGCGAGTTTCCTCTGATGGAAATCATGTTATTAAAATCACCGCCTGCAACGACTCCAGCAAAGGAGACAGCCATTCTTAAGGGGTCATTTGCTGCTGCTGCAAATTTTTGAGTTTCTTCCACAGAAAATGTCCTGGTACTAACTGTAGACATATCATTCAGGGGTTTATTTTTTTCCACTTTGGAGGACACAACAACTTCCTGTATCGCCGTAATATCTTCTTCCAATTGTATTGTTAATACCAATTCTTTTCCGGAATTGACCGATAAATTTTGTAAAACAATTTCTTTATAGCCCAGAAATGAAATTTTAAGACTTTGCTTACCCACCGGCACATTGCCCAGTTGAAATTTTCCTTCTCCATCCGTATTTACTCCAACAAGGGGATTACTGTTTAGCAGTACGACTGTTGCTCCGGGTAACGTGGCCTGAGAATTTTTATCCAGCACAACACCCCGAATTGTTTGTACAAGCGGTTGTGAAAATAATTTTATTGAAATTAAAATTAAAAAGCTGATCAATATTTTCTTTTGAACGTTCATAAATATAGGGTTTGAATGATTCATCTAAATCTGTGTTACTTTTCCTGAGCCGCTGATTTTGGTGTTGAGTGTCGGTGATCCTTTGTAACTTACTTTTCCGCTTCCGGAAATGGTTACATCGAGTTGTTCTGTTACCCATACTTTTACATTACCGGAACCACTTACATCCACCGTACTTTTCTTTGCTTCCATACTCAATGCATCTATGTTACCGGAGCCACTGATATCCATTTTATGATTTTTTGAAGCTCCCCCTTCTACCCTTATCTTGCCAGAGCCACTGATATCCGTAAATACATCATTGGCATTTAAAGCCGGCATTACAATGGAACCACTACCACTTACATGAATATCCATAGAAGGAGTGTGAATGGGGTTCTGTGCCAGGATATCGCCGCTACCACCTACATAAAACCCTTTCATTTCAGGAGAATGAACCACAATGCGGATAGGATTGTGATGCCATATTCTTCTGGCCGCTTTAAAGGTGAGAACACCTTTGTTTATTTCTGTTTCTATAATATTTTGAATATTGGACTGAGCGGATATTTCTATTTTATAAATACTGTCCTGTGTGTAAAGAACAGTGGCATTGAATCCCAGATCAATTTTGGAGAAATTTTGATAGTTTATCGTTTCCGTAACATTGCTCCCTTTTCCGTTAATACCCCAAAAAGGTTCTTTTTTACAAGATGACAATGCAGTGATGAACAATAAACAAATGGAGACTATTTTTAATGGTTTCATAGGTTAAGTTTTTTGTGTTACATAATTATGACAACACAAAAAAAATTTACCCCTATGCTTCCCGAATATTTTTTTAGAAAAATTTTATACCCAGCTTTGCACCCACAAACATCCGCATGAATGGATATTCATCATTTGGTTGATACATGTTCCAGGAAGACAGTTCACCAAAGCTAGGAGAAGATTTATGAATCGTTGTATCAAAAAGTAACAAATTGAAAGTAGGACCTAATTCCATTCGAATTTTTGAAAAAAGTTGATAGGAAACGCCTGCAACGGCTTTATTGAGCAAATTCCATTCTGTTTCTTTGTTTCCTGATTGAATGTGCTGGGTAGTAAGATTGAAGGTAAGACCCCATTTATTTTTTAGCACAAGATCACTTCCGAGTCCATAACCAAAGGTCCAGAGGTTTGTTCTATTGTAATTCACTCCTGCCATAAAAATTCCATATAATCTGGGAACTCCGGTATGAAAAGCAAGAGATGCAAACATCAGTTCATCGCTTGCAATTTCCAGTTTATGATATCCTTTTTTTACAATGCTTAAAAAACCAATCGGAATACCGCTTGCCGAATCGCAATAGTTTATTAACCCGATTTGTACTCCTTTCAGTAAATGTGCTTTATTATAAAAAACAGAAAGTTGATTCGCTGTTGTTCCCTTGGGTGTTTTATTATAAATAGCGGATAATTGATTATTGCTTTTGCCAACACCCGCTTCATTGCATATGCCTGCAATTTCAACAGCACCCGAACTGTATGTAGTCGCATTGAATAAACCGCCAAGTGTGA
>CAZMRM010000011.1:18724-19001 GCA_964568515.1 uncultured Chitinophaga sp.
CCCTGAAGTGTATCCGAAACGGAGCCCAATCCCGCGATGCTGACACCATTCATTTTTTTTCCGTTAATATTGAGCAGACCTGCTACCTGAACCCCTTTGGTATTCTCCATATTTAAGTTGAATAAACCTGCTGCCTGAAACCCCTTCATCTGCTTCCCGGTCACATTAAAAAGCCCTCCTATTTCGGCACCCTTTACGGTATCACCTACCAGATTAAAGAGACCACCGATTTGTGCACCGCTGACATTCCCTTCATCAATATTGAACAATCCTCCGA
>CAZMRM010000011.1:19011-20316 GCA_964568515.1 uncultured Chitinophaga sp.
TGTTAACCGTATTAACAGATAACAAATGGTTCGTACTTACATAAGGCGTAAACGAAACAGATACCGTACTAAACAGTGTATCAGTAATATTCTTTAAATTAAATTTTAATTTTTCGGATCTTTGGAGGAACAGATTCACATAGTTTTCATCCGAAAGCGTGCTATCACTCTTTAAAGGCTTTAAGCTATCGTTGTTTACAGGCAGAGTGATTGCAGATAAAGGCTCGATCACATTATTTTTTGTTTCTTTGGGAAACAAATATACCAACACTTCCTTCTTTCCCTGGTTGTAAACCACAATACTGGTATCTTGAAAATCTTCTTTAGCAAACGAAATCAATAAGTCCGACAGTTTATTGGAACAGGTCAATGAAAAAAAACCATAGTCATTCGACAAGGTTGAATGCTTGGTTTGCTTTACATAGATACTTGCCTGAGGAATGCCGGTACTATCTGTTCCACTATAAATATAACCCGTTATGACCGAAGGAGGATCTGCCGGTTTTCCATCGCATTTAATAATGATGTATTTATCTTTTACCTTGTATGTGCAGTTGGAAGATTTCAGCAGTTCATTCATCAGCAACCTCAAAGGTTTATTTTGTACATTCAAATTCACTTTTCTTTTATCATCAAAAGAAGAGGAATAAGAAAAGAGAACACCTGTTTGATTGCTGATGTTTTTAAAAATTTCACTGATAGGCTGAGTTGTCCGGATTGTAACTTTCCGTTCCAGGTAAGGCACTGTCTGTGCCTTCAGATCAATAAGACAAGTAAACAGAACAGCAAAAATAAAATAAACGTGCTTTACTGAGGCTGGCATGATTGACCCTTAATGAGATAACCTGATGATGTTTTTTCGTAACTTAATCCTAACGTCTCAGTAATTACTCCTAAAACTATTTCCAGGTTTTCCTTGTTAAACTGAGTGGTGATCTTACAATTTCCAAGCTGCTCATTTTCAAGCAAAATGTCAGTATGATATAAACCAGTTAACTTTAGGATCACATCTGTCAAAGAAGCATTCATAAAATGAAGGCTGCTGCTAACAGAAGAATTGGTAATCGTTTGTTCTGCAATAATTTTTTTAATGGATCTTATATACACTGCTTTTTCCGTAGCCTTAATTTCCAATGTTGAACCCAAGCTGTCGAACAGCAATACAACACCTTCATCCACTCTCACAAAAACACTATCTGTATCAACCGAAGAGCGAATACTGAATTTTGTTCCGATGTCTCTTATAAAAACATCACCTGCATCTACTATAAAAGGAAGCGTTTCCTCGTGTATCACTGAAAAATC
>CAZMRM010000011.1:20326-20941 GCA_964568515.1 uncultured Chitinophaga sp.
GGTTGCTGCTAAATTCCACCTCTTTGGGGAGAAAATCGGCATTGCCTTTCAGATGAACGATCCGGTTCTTTTTTCCGAAGTCCTTATCGACAGAAATGTTTGAATGAGGAGAAATAGCGATTTGTGAACCATCTGTTAATTTTACTTCCCTGGGTATATTCGCAGCTGTATAAAGAATGTTTTGTTGCCTTCCGGCATTCATCACATAAAATATAAGAACGCCCAAACCAATTAACATAGTTATACCTGCAGCAATCATCCATACCACATTTTTATTCCGGTTCAAAGGAATGACAGCAGCGGATCCCTCCATTTTATTTTTAACCTTCTCCCAGGCCGAATGACTGTCGGGTTCAGAGGAATTGTTACCGGGATAAAGGAGGGCAAATACTTTTTCGTTTTTCTTAAAATAGTTTAAATTGTCCGGATGATCAGCTTTCCAATCTTCCAGCAACATGGCTTCTTCCGGACTGGCTTCTCCTGAAAAAAATTTGCTCAACAGCTCATCTATGTTCTCTACTTCGATCAATCTACAAGTTTGCTAATGATTAATAAAACGAGGGGCAAATAATCCTTTAACTGTTCCTTCATGATCTTCAATGCTTTGCCCATTTG